>JAKACF010000143.1 GCA_021821585.1 Actinomycetes bacterium | reverse complement strand
AGCTCATCGGCTTCCCGCTCAGGAAGGACTTCCACCTCCTCACTGGCGAAGCTGCCAGGCGTACGACGCGCCACCGCCACCTCTCCCTCGGGGGAGGGGGAGGTGGCGGCGAGAGAGCGGCGCCGGTCCGCTCAGGTCGTGGCGCTTGGGCTGACCGGCAGCTCGGAGACGATCCGCTCCGCCTCGGCGACGACCCGGTCCTCGTCGGAGATCTCCTCGAGGCCCCGCTGGGCGGTCTCGGGGATGAGCAGCGTGAGCAGCGTACCGATGAGCGCCATCCCAGCGGAGAACTCGAGCGCACCGCCGACGCCGAAGGCGGCGCTGATGTGGGGGAAGAGGTAGACCCCGATGAAGGCCCCCAGCTTGGCCACGCCGGCCGAGATCCCGTGCCCGGTCGTCCGTGCCGAGGTCGGGTAGCACTCGGCGGCGAGCACGAAGGTCGTCGTGTTCGGGCCGAACTCGGCGAAGAAGTAGCTGATGCCGAACAGGACGAGGAAGGGCGCCACCGCCGCCGTCATCCCCGGGATCACCCCGATCAGGAGGAACATGAGTCCCATGAGCGGGAAGCCGATGAGCTGCAGCTTCCGGTGCCCGATGCGGTCCATGAAGTTGGCGGCGAGGAAGTAGCCGGGCACGGCGGCGAGGGTGAAGACCATGAGGTTGAAGGCCAGCGACTGCTCCACGGTCGCCCCCGACCCGAGCACGCCCTTCACGATGAGCGGGGCCGAGACCGAGTTGCCGTAGTAGGCGTAGTCGAAGACGAACCAGGTGCCGGCCGTTCCGATCAGGCTGACGAGGAAGCGACGGTTCGAGATGAACTCCCGGAAGCTGAGCCTCTGGCGCACGGCGCTCGTCGCCCGGTGGCTGATGGCGAGGGTGCCCTCGGAGTAGCTGGCGAGGCTCTTCGCCGCCTCTTCGGCCCTGCCCTGGACCCGGGCGAGGAAGCGGGGCGACTCCGGCATCCTGCGCCGGGAGTAGAGCACCATGGCCGAGGGGATGGCGCCGAGAGCGAGGATGATCCGCCAGACGTAGCCCGAGCTCATGCCGCTCGAGAGGAGCGTCAGGGCGACCACGTAGCCGACGACCGTCCCGAGCGCCTGCATCGAGAAGACCAGCCCGACGAGCTTGCCCCGGTTCTTGCGGTTCGAGTACTCGCTCATGAGCACCGCCGAGACCGGGTAGTCGCCGCCGATGCCGAGCCCGAGGCAGAAGCGGAAGACGATGAGCCAGATGACGTTCGGGGCGAAGCCCGAGGCGAGGGAGAACACGAGCATGATCGCGGCCTCGAGGCCGTAGATCTTCTTGCGGCCGACGCGGTCGGCCACTCGCCCGTAGACGATCGCCCCGATGAAGGCGCCGAGCAGCGTCATCGAGTTCACGAGGCCGGTCTCGGTCGTGCTCAGGTGCCACTGGGTCGTGATGAGGGCCGTGACCGTGCCGATGATGAACAGGTCGTAGGCGTCGGTGAAAAAGCCCATCCCGGAGGTGACGATCGCCTTCAGGTGGAAGCGGGAGATCGGCGCCTCGTCGAGGGCTGCGGTGAGGGTGGTGGTTGTCTGGTCTGCCACGAGGATGAGTCTGCTCAGTCCCCCTGACGACCAGCTGACATCGCCGTGATGGCGAGGTGAACGCGAGATGAACTCTCGGTGCCGGTCAGGCAGCCTTGCCCCGGCCCTCCATGCGAGCCCTCCTCACGCTCCCTCTGTGAGGGGCGAGGAGGCTCGCCACACGCTCGTAGCGCTCGGCGTCGATCTCGCCGCGGGCGAGGCGCTGCTCGAGGGCGGCGAGCGCGTCCTGCTCCTCTGTCGTCGGCTGCCGCCCCCTGCGCAAGAGGGCGGCCAGGAGGGCGTAGACCGCCCAGGCGACCACGGCCCAGAAGGCCACCATGGCGATCCACATGGCGGCCACCTCCCAGAAGGGCCAGTTCTGGCCGTACCAGAACATCATGGTCGTCAACCTCCCGTGCCCGAGTGGGGCGTCGCCTCCAGCGTGGTGCCGTCCCCGTACCCGAACTAGGGCCGTTCGGCACCTCCCCGGCGTCGTGACCTGGGAGTCTCGGCTTGTAGCATCGTCCCACCCGGGGGTCATCGAAGGAGAGGCCGTGCTCGACGCGAAGTTCATCCGCGACAACCAGACGGCTGTCCGGAAGGCGGCCGAGCAAAAGGGGGTCGACTTCGACGTCGAGGGCGTCGTCGCCCTCGCCGACGAGGTCCGAGCGCTCCAGGTCGAGGTCGACGAGGGCCAGCGGCTGCGCCGGGAGATCTCGAACCAGTTCCGCACGAGCGATACCGAGGGACGCGAGCAGCTGCGCCGGCGGGCGGCCGAGAACGACGACACCCTGAGGGACAACCGCGCGGCGCTCGCCGAGGCGAGGGGTCGCCTCAACGAGCTCCTCCTGCTCGCCCCGAACATCCCGTGGGAGGGAGCGCCCGTCGGCGCCGGAGAAGAGGACAACGTCGTCATCCGGGAGTGGGGGCGGGTGCCCGAGTTCGACTTCCAGCCGAAGGACCACGTCGAGCTGCTCGAAGCGCGGGGATGGGCCGACTTCGAGCGCGCCCGGAACGCCGCCGGTGACCGGGCGTACTCCCTCAAGTCGCAGGCGGTGCTGCTCGAGCGGGCGCTGCACTCGCTCGCCCTCGACACCCTGGTCGGCCAGGAGTTCGAGCTCGTGAGCGTCCCGGTCCTCGTCCAGAAGGAGGCGCTCGTCGGCACGGGCTTCCTGCCCGGCCACGGCGAGGAGATCTACTACCTCGAGCGGGACGACCTCTACCTCGCCGGCACGGCGGAGGTGGGGCTCGTCGGGATGTCGAGCAACACGATCTTCGACGGGAAGGACCTCCCTCTCCGCTACGCCGGGATCTCGCCCTGCTTCCGGCGCGAGGTCGGCAGCGCCAGCCGGGACGTCCGCGGGCTGCTCAGGGTCCACCAGTTCGAGAAGGTGGAGCAGTTCGTCATCTGCGAGGCGGACGCCGAGGAGTCCGCCCGCTGGCACGACCGGCTGCTCGCCACCGCCGAGTCGATCCTGCAGCGTCTCGAGCTCGCCTACCAGGTCGTCGAGACCTGCACCGGCGACATGGGGCTCGGGAAGTTCCGGATGAACGACATCAACACCTGGTTCCCCTCGCTCGGCATCTACCGGGAGACCCACTCCTGCAGCACGCTGCACGACTGGCAGGCCCGCCGGGCCGGCATCCGCTACCGCGACGCCGAGGGGACGGTCCGCTTCGCCCACACGCTGAACAACACCGCGGTGGCCACTCCCCGCCTGCTCGCCGCCTTCGTCGAGAACCACCAGCGTCCCGACGGCACCGTCGCTCTGCCCGAGGCGCTCCGCCCCTACCTGAGCGGTCGCGAGGTGCTCTGATCCGGAGCTGTGGCGGTGCTACTGATCGGTATGTAGACTGAAAAGTAGCAGCGGGACAAGTTGGCGGGATGGAAGGAGACCTGCAGCGACGACTGGGCCAGCGACTGCGTTCCTACCGGCTCGAGCGCGGACTCAGCCAGGAGAGCTTCGCCGACCTCCTGCAGGTCCACCGCACCTACATGGGCGGGATCGAGCGGGGCGAGCGGAACCTCACCCTCCGGTCCGTCGAGCGGATCGCCGACCGGCTCGGCGTCGATCCTCTCGAGCTCCTGAGGGGGGCACCGGGCGGAGCGTCCGCCCGCTCCTGAGCGGCTGCCCGCGCTGTCGCAGGGTCGCCCTATCCTCGCTCCGGCGCTCACGCGCAGCGCTCCTCGCCGGTTCCGGCCCGCGATCGGTAGACGCCTCGCGAGCTGCGGGGCCGCAAGCGAGGAGGTGCACGAGGTGGGCGACACGACGCCGTCGAGTGAGGCGGCCACCGAGCTGAGTGAGCTACGGGCCCGGGTGGCCGAGCTCGAGTCCCACCTCGGCAGGCTCACGGCAGAGCTCCGCACCGGTCGCCTGGTGGTGCTCGACGACCGGGAGCGTGAGCGGCTCGTCGCCGAGGTCGTCGACGGCGTGCTCGAGCTCCGGCTCGAGCTCCCGCCTGCACCACCCGGTCGGCGCAGCGCCCTCCTCGCCTTCACCTCCCCGGGACGGGAGCCCTTCGGCTCCGGGCTCGGCTTGCAGCTCTGGGCCGACGGCGAGCTCGTCGACGAGCTCTGCTGGTGGGCCGACGGCGACCGGCCGCCGCGCCGGGCGAGCGGGCCGCAGAGGTCCTAGGGCTGCTCGCCGGGGTCGACCCGCCGGATCCCGTGCCCCTCGACTCTCGGGTCGCCGGAGGCGAGCGCTGCCCACCAGCGCTGCCCGCCGGCGGCGAAGGCTGCCAGGGTCACCTCCTCGCCGGTCGCGTCGGTGACCGAGAGCTCGTCGAACTCGATGCGCAGGTCGAGGTGGCGGGGTGGGCCCTCGACGGTGTGCTGGAAGAGGTCGAGCGAGTGCGAGCCCCTGCCCTGGCCGACCGGGAAGTCCAGGCTGGCGCGCTCCCGCCAGACGTTCCAGCCGTCGCTCGGCAGGTCGAGGAACTCCCAGCCGTAGATGGGCTGGCTCCCGAAGCTGCGGACGGTGGCGGGCAGCTCCTCGAGGCGGAGCGGCACCACCTCGGCGTCGTCGTCCTCGGCGACCCCGTTGCGCAGCGAGGCGACGATGCGCGACACGCCCGCACAGGAGAGGACGACCCTCCGGTCCTCGGGCTCGGGACCGTCCTCGGGGAGCGTCAGCACGACGAAGAGCAGCCGGACCTCGCCGGTCCGCTCGTTGATCCGGACGTCGCAGAAGTCCGCCTCGTTGAGCGCCACGTCGAGGCCGGCGCGCAGCTCGTCGGAGAGGTCCATGGAGCAACGATAGGGAGGCCGGAGTCGCTCAGGTACTGCAGACCCGGTGGCGGGCGGCGAGCACCGCGGTGGCGGCCGCGACGAGGCGCGACCTCGCCAGGCGGCCGTGCGACGTGGCCGAGACGATCGCCGACTCGATCTTCGTCGTGAGGGCGGCGATCTGGGGCGCCGTCATGGTCCCCTTGCCGAACAGCACCATGTCGGCCCCGGCCCGCAGCGCCTGGACGGCGGCGGACGGGACGCTGAAGCCGGCCGCCGAGATGGCCCCGGCCGAGAGCGAGTCGGTCATCACCAGGCCCTTGAAGCCGAGGGTGCCGACGAGCTCCCGCCCGATGGCGGCCGGGGACAGGCTGGCGGGGTAGGACGCCAGCCCCGGCACGGTGGCGTTCGAGACCATGACCGCCGGCGCTCCCCTCGAGATGGCGGCGACGAAGGGAGGCAGGCCCACCTTCTTGAGCCTCGACCAGAAAAGCGTGTGGGCGGGACCGTCGTCGGTGTTGCCGCTCACCCCGCCGAGCCCGGGGAAGTGCTTCAGCACGGGGAGGACACCGGCGGACAGGAGCCCTCTCATGTAGGCGACACCGTCTCGCGAGACGACCGACGTCGTCCCGCTGAACGAGCGGAGGCCGTCAGGGTCGCTCGGGCCGGGGACGACGCTCCGCCCGTCGACGTCCACCACGGGAGCGAGGTCCATGTTCACGCCGACGGCCGCCATCTTGCGCCCGACGGCCGCCACGTGGCGCTCGATCTCGGTCGCCGTCCAGTGGGAGCCCATCCACTTCGCCCACGGGAGGGAGCCGACCAGGTTGGCCATCCGCTGCACCCCGCCGCCCTCCTCGTCGGTCATCACGAGCAGGCCGAGGTTGCCCGGCACGTAGTGGCGCTCGAGCCCGGCGAGGGCGCTCTCGAGGTTGGCCGGCGCCGACGAGCCGAACAGCAGGATGCCTCCGGCGCCGGCTCGCACCTCGCTGGCTGCGGCCGTCACGCTCGTCTCCTGCACGGGGATGGCGAGTGTCTGCATGGCGAGGCGGGCGACCGGCCAGGTGCGGACGGTCCGGGCGGTCACGCACGGCACGGAAGCGGCGGCGGTCGTCGCTCCCGGTCGGGGAGCGCCCGCTGCAGGCGGCCCGGCGGCCGCGCCGAGGCCGGCGAGGAGCACGGCGGCCAGCCCCGCGACGAGCGGGCGCCTCATCGGCCAGTCTCTCCCGCCCCGGCTCAGTCGAAGTCGAACGGCTGCGGGCTGTCCTGCTGGACCACCCACCCGTTCCCGTCGGGGTCGTCGACGGTCACGAAGCGTCCCCAGGGGGCGGACTCGATCGGCTCGTCGGGCTCGAGCACGCCGTTCTCGCGCAGCTGGTCGGCTGCCGCCTCGATGTCCGGGACGCTCAGCACCGTGCCGCGCAGCGAGCCCGGCGGCATCGAGTCGAACCAGGTGACGAGCGTCACCGCCGTCTGGCCCGACGGCGGCCGGAGCATCACCCAGCGGAGCCCCGATCCGAACTCGTTGTCCATCACCACCTCGAAGTCGAGCTTCTCGGTGTAGAAGGCCTTGGACCGGTCGGGGTCGCTGACCGGCAGGGAGATCACCCCGATGTGGTGGTCGTGCATGGGTCCTCCTTCGGATCAGTCGACGATCGACTGGTAGACGAGACGGCGCAGCTCGCGGCGGATCGGGTAGGTCGTCGACGGGAGCAGCTGGGTCATGAACAGAACGATCAGCTCCTCGGCGGGGTCGACCCAGAAGACGGTGCTGGCGGCCCCGCCCCAGGCGAACTCTCCCTCGCTGGCGGGCACCTTCAGGGCGGCGGCGTCGGTGACGACCGAGAAGCCGAGGCCGAAGCCCACGCCTTCCTCGGTCTCACCCGACAGCGAGTGCCCGAACGACGCCATGTCCCTCCCACCGGGCAGGTGGTTCCTCGTCATGTACTCGAGGGTCCGCGGCCCGAGGAGACGGATGCCGTCGAGCTCCCCGCCGTTCAGGAGGAAGCGGGTGAAGCGGTAGTAGTCGCCCATGGTCGAGACGAGACCACCGCCGCCCGAGAGCACCCGAGGGGGCCTCTCCGCGGCAGCGCTCATCCGGCGGCTCGCCACCGCCTTTCCCGAGGTGGCGTCGGGGAGGTAGAGGGTGGCGAGTCGATCGAGCTGGTCCTCGCGTGCATAGAAACCGGTCTCGGTCATCTGGAGGGGACCGAGGATCCGCTCGGCGAAGAAGGCGTCGAGGCTCTGGCCCGACAGCACTTCGACAAGACGCCCGACCACGTCGGTGGCGTGCGAGTAGTTCCAGCTCGTCCCCGGCTCGAACAGGAGGGGCAGCCCCGCCCAGATCTCGCAGCAGGCCGCCAGGTCGGCGCCCTCCGGCGTCCCCCGCTCGAAGCCGCGGGCCCGGTAGATGGCGTCGACCGGGTGGTTGTAGAGAAAGCCGTAGGTGAGCCCTGCGGTGTGGGAGAGCAGGTGCCAGATCCGCATCGGCTCGGAGGCCGGCCTGAGGACGGGCTTCATCGAGGACCCGCCGGCGAAGACGCGCAGGTCGGCGAACTCGGGGAGGTAGTCGGCGACCGGGTCGGCGAGGTCGAAGCGGCCCTCCTCGTAGAGCATCATCGCCGCCACCGAGGTGATCGGCTTGGTCATCGAGTAGATGCGGTAGACCGTGTCCGCCTCGACGGGCAGGCCCCGCTCGAGGTCCCGCATACCGGCCATCTCGACGTGGGCGATCTCTCCGCCACGGCTGACGAGGAGGCTGTAGCCGGGCAGCCGGCCGCGTTCGAGGTAGCGGTCGAAGTGCTCACCCAGGCGGCCGAGCCGATCGCCGTCGAGGCCGGCGTCGGCAGGGTCGACCCGCTTCTCGAAAGACGACATACTGTCACCCTACGCCAGGCTCCCGCCGGGCCCCCTCTCGGGAGCCCCGCGTCCGAGCAC
>JAKACF010000142.1 GCA_021821585.1 Actinomycetes bacterium | reverse complement strand
ACAAGACGCCGCCGGCGGGCGCGCTCGGCGCCCCTCGGGGTCAACGGCGCGAGAGGCCCCCGCTCTTGCAGTCGATGCAGAGTCGTGCGAACGGGAGTGCCTCCAGCCTCGGCTTGGGGATGAGCCGGCCGCAATTCTCGCAAATCCCGTAGGTGTGGCTGGCCATCTTGGCGAGAGCGTGGTCGATCTCCTCGACGGCCTGCAGCGCCTGGGCCGAGAGGGCGAGGTCGCGTTCGCGGTCCACCGTCGTCGTGCCGCCCTCGCCCGACTCGTCGTCGAACTGGATGTCGCCCGGCTCCATCTCCTGGACGAGCGAGTCCGCCTCGGCCCGGAGCGCCTCGGCCTGCTCGAGGTAGGTGGCGCGCTCGGCCTCGAGGGCGTGTCGCTGGTGGGCGAGCCAGCGCTCGTCGGTGTATCCCTCGGTCCGGCGCTCGACGGGCTTGGCCCGCCGCGAGAGCAGGCCCGGACCGCTCGTGCCCGTCGCCGCCGCCGGGGGTGCCGGGTGGGCCTCGGCGGCCTTCGCCGGAGCCGTCCCGGCGGCCGCCTTCTTCGGCGCCTTGGCGGCGGCCTTGGACGCCGGGGCCTTGGCAGCGGGCTGCTTTCTCGCCGCCGTCTTGTCGGCCGCCTTGGCGGACGCCGGCTTGGCCGGGGCGGCGGCCGCCTTCGCCGGGGCCTTGGCGGCGGGCTGCTTGCCCGCCGGGGCGCTCTTGGCAGCCTTGGTGGCGGCCGCCTTCGCCGGGGCCTTGGCGGCGGGCTGCTTGCTCGCCGGGATGCTCTTGGCAGCCTTGGTGGCGGACGCCTTCGAGGCGGTCTTGGCGGCCTGGGGCGCCTTCTTCGCGCCGGTGCCGGCGCGAGCCGTCGCCCTCGCCGACGCCTTGGCCGGCTGTGCCGGTGTCGCCACCTTGGTCACCTTTCTCGCCCGGCTGGCGGGCACCGTCTTCTTCTCCGTGCGGCCGGCGGCCGCCTTGGTCCTCGCGGCCGCCGTGTCGCCGGCCGCCTTCCGCCCCCGCGTCGACGCCGGCGCGCTCGGCTGTGCCGCCGTCTTGTGTTGTCTCGTGGCCATCGGTCCGGACTCTCCTTCCCCGCGGGAGGGTGCTAGACGATAACGCCCGCGACGGTGCCCGACGAACGGCGTCGAGACCGAGACCGGCCCACGTAACCTAGTGCCATGTCCTCCCTGACCAGTGCCGGAGACGCGAAGGACGACCGGCACCGGCCCTACCCGGCCGTCAGCGCCCAGCCGAGCTACCCCGCCCTCGAGGAGGAGACGCTCGCCTTCTGGGAGAAGGACGGGACCTTCGAGGCCTCCGTCGCCCGCAGGGCGAAGGACCCCGAGTTCGTCTTCTACGACGGGCCCCCCTTCGCGAACGGCCTCCCGCACTACGGCCACCTGCTCACCGGGTTCGTGAAGGACGCCGTCCCCCGCTACCAGACGATGCGGGGCCGCCGGGTCGAGCGGGTCTTCGGCTGGGACTGCCACGGGTTGCCGGCGGAGATGGCGGCCGAGGGGGAGCTCGGGCTGGCCGGTCGGCTCTCGGTCATCGACTTCGGGGTCGACCGCTTCAACGGCTACTGCCGCCAGCTCGTCCAGCGCACGACCGACGCCTGGGAGCGCTACGTCACCCGCCAGGCCCGCTGGGTGGACTTCGAGCACGCCTACAAGACGATGGACCTCGCCTACATGGAGAGCGTCATCTGGGCCTTCAAGCAGCTGCACGAGCGCGGCCTCACCTACGAGGGCTACCGGGTGCTCCCCTACTGCTGGGAGTGCGAGACGCCCCTGTCCAACTTCGAGACCCGCCAGGACGACGCCTACCGGGACCGGACGGACCCGGCGGTGACGGTCCGCTTCGAGCTCGAGCCGGCCGGCGACGAGCCGGGCGAGTCGAACCCGCTCCTGTCGGGGCCACTCTCGATCGTGGTCTGGACCACGACGCCCTGGACGCTGCCCTCCAACCTCGCCATCGCGGTCGGCGCCGAGCTCGACTACGCCGTCGTCGAGACGACCCTCCGGGGCGAGCGGGCCCGGCTCGTGCTCGGAGCCGACCGGCTCGAGGCCTACGCCGGGGAGCTCGGCGACTACTCGCTCCTCGGCGTCGTGAAGGGCGCCGCCCTCGTCGGGCGGCGCTACCGGCCGCTGTTCGACTACTTCGCCGGCACCGACAACGCCTTTTCGATCGTGGCGGGCGACTTCGTCACGACCGAGGACGGCACCGGCGTCGTCCACATGGCGCCCGGCTTCGGCGAGGACGACCAGAACGCCTGCGAGGCGGCCGGCATCCCCGTCCTCGTGCCCGTCGACGACCGGGGGCGCTTCACGAGCGAGATCGCCGACTTCGCCGGCCTGCAGGTCTTCGAGGCGAACCCCCTCATCGTGGCCGCCCTGGCGGAGAAGGGGGCGCTCGTCCGCTCCGAGGAGTTCACCCACAGCTACCCCCACTGCTGGCGGAGCGACACCCCGCTCATCTACCGGGCCGTCAGCTCGTGGTTCGTCAAGGTGACGGCGATCCGCGACCGC
The DNA here is from genome assembly GCA_021821585.1 of Actinomycetes bacterium. Classification (GTDB taxonomy): domain Bacteria; phylum Actinomycetota; class Acidimicrobiia; order Acidimicrobiales; family Bog-793; genus JAKACF01. The sequence goes on along the minus strand of JAKACF010000142.1, from coordinate 5,199 downwards.
ATGGTCGAGCTCAACCAGCAGATCGCCTGGACCCCCGAGCACGTCCGCGACGGCGCCTTCGGCAAGTGGCTCGAGAACGCCCGGGACTGGAGCATCTCCCGCAACCGCTTCTGGGGGGCGCCGCTTCCGATCTGGAAGAGCGACGACCCGGCCTACCCCCGCATCGACGTCTACGGCTCCCTCGACGAGATCGAGGCGGACTTCGGCGTCCGGCCGACCGAGCTCCACCGCCCCGCCGTCGACGCCCTCACCCGGCCCAACCCCGACGACCCGACGGGCCGCTCGACGATGCGGCGGATCGAGGACGTCTTCGACTGCTGGTTCGAGTCGGGGTCGATGCCCTATGCCCAGTGGCACTACCCCTTCGAGAACAAGGAGCGCTTCGAGGAGCACTTCCCGGCCGACTTCATCGTCGAGTACATCAGCCAGACCCGCGGGTGGTTCTACACCCTGCACGTCCTCTCGACGGCGCTGTTCGACCGGCCGCCGTTCAAGAGCTGCATCGTGCACGGGGTGATCCTCGGGCGGGACGGCCGCAAGCTCTCCAAGCGGCTGCGCAACTTCCCCGACCCCGAGCAGGTCTTCGCCGAGCAGGGGGCCGACTCGATGCGGTGGTACCTGCTCTCCTCGGCCGTGCTGCGGGGCCTCGACGTCGTGATCGACGAGGCGGCGCTGCGCGAGCCGGTCCGCCTCGTGTTGAACCCGATCTGGAACACCTGGTACTTCCTCTCGCTCTACTCGAACGCCGACGGGCTGCGCGGGCGCTGGCGCACGGACCAGGCCGGCGAGCTCGACCGCTACGTCCTCGCGAAGAGCCGCCAGCTCGTCGAGCAGGTGACCGGCGCCATGGAGGCGAACGAGCTCGCCGCCGCCACCTCGGCGATCGCCGCCTTCCTCGACGTCCTCACCAACTGGTACGTCCGCCGGAGCCGGGACCGCTTCTGGCGGCCCGGGGCCGGTCCGGCCGCCGCCGAGGACGCCGACAAGCTCGACGCCTACGACACCTTGCACACGGTGCTCGAGGTGCTCTGCCGGGTCTCGGCCCCGTTCCTGCCCTACCTGAGCGAGGTCGTCTACCGCGACCTCACCGGCGAGAGGAGCGTCCACCTGGCCGACTGGCCCCGGCCCGAGGAGCTGCCCGACGAGCCCGAGCTCGTCGCCGCCATGGACCTCGTCCGCGACGTCGCCTCGGCCGGCCACTCGATCCGCAAGCAGGCGGGCCGCCGGGCCCGCCTGCCGCTGCGCTCCCTCACCGTGGCCGCTCCCGGCGCCGAGCGCCTGCAGCGCTTCGTCGGGCTGCTCGCCGACGAGCTCAACGTGAAGCGGGTCGAGCTCGTCGGCGCCATCGGCCCGGAGCACGCCGAGCAGGTGCTCGCCGTCGTCCCGGCGGCCCTCGGCCCGCGCCTAGGTGCCGAGACCCAGCGCGTCATCGGCGCCGTCCGGGAGGGCAGCTGGACCCGCACCGCCGACGGGCAGGTCGAGGCGGCCGGCGTCCGGCTCGAGCCCGGCGAGTACACCCTCCGTCTCCGCCCGGCCGACGAGCGGGCGAGCCGGGTGCTGCCCGGCGACGCCGGCGTCGTCTCGCTCGACCTCGAGACCGACGAGGAGCTCGAGGCCGAGGGCCTCGCCCGTGACGTGGTGCGCATCATCCAGCAGGCGAGGCGCGAGGCCGGCTTCCAGGTCACCGACCGCATCGAGGCCGCGCTCGATGCCGCCCCGGCCGTGTGCTCGGCGGTCGGGGCCTGGGGGGACTTCGTCGCCGAGCAGGTCCTCGCCGACCGGCTCGAGCTCAGCCCGGTCGAGGGGGACGGCGGTCCGGCCGACGGCGAGCGCCTGCCGAACGGCCAGCGGGTGAAGGTCCGACTCGAGCGGCGCTGAGCCGCCGGCGGCTCAGCTGGCCGGTGACCCGGCGTGGCCGCCCATCTCGAGGCGCTCGGTGGACGCCTCGGTCGGTGCGTCGTCGAGCGACGGCAGGGCCGTGAGGCTCGGGCGCCGGAGCTTTCCCTCGGCCTCCCACTCCTGGTCGAGCTCGGACGGCCGGGCGGCGCTCGCCGGAGCCGCGGCAGCGGCGTCCTCGGCGATGGCCGCCTCGAGCTCGTCGACGTTCGGCGGGGCGGGTGCCTGGCGCGCCGGTGCGGCGGCGGGAGCCGGCGGCGTCTCGGAGGCCGCCGGCGAGGGGACGAGGTTCTTCTCGACAAAGCGCAGCATGGCGCCGAGGGACTCGGTGAGCCGCTCCCGCTCGGCGGCGAGCAGGCCCTTCAGGGCGTCGATCTCCCCCCGCAGGCGGTCGCGCTCGCCGCTCAGACGGGCCACCTCGTCGCGCAGGCGGCGGTCCGCCTCCGAGACGAGGCGCTCGGCCGCCTGGCGGGCCTCCCCCACGATCCGCTCGGCGTCCGACCGGGCGCCGTCGAGGACCTGCGCCGCCTCCTCCTGGGCCTCCTTGATGGCGAGGTCCGCCGTCCGCTGGGCGAGGACGAGCGTCCGTCGGATGCTCTCCTCGTCGTCGAATCCCGTCCGCTCGGTCGCCAGCTCCTCCGCCCGGGCGAGCCGCTCCTTCAGCGAGCCCACCTCGTTGCGCAGCTCGTCGACACCGACCGCCACCGCCTCGAGAAAGTCATCCACCTCCGCCGTCTTGTAGCCCCGCAGCTCGGAGCCGAACTCCACCTGTCTCAGCACTTGTGACGTGAGCTCCATGCCCGGATCGTAATCCGCAAACGCCCGCGAGTTCGTGGATGGCCCGGCGCGGCGCCCGACCGGCCGGATCGCGGCGGTGCTACAGCCAGTTCATCAAGATGATGACGGCGATCGAGACGACGATCGGCGAGAGGTCGAGCGCCCCCTGGCCGATGCGCGCCGGCGGCAGGACGCGCCGCACGGGGCGCAGCAGCGGGTCGGTGATGGTGGTCGCCCACCGGTTCAGCCCGTCGAGCGTGCTGCCCGGCATGACCGAGAGGTAGGAGAAGATGATCCTCGCCCACAAGGCGGCGAGGAAGAGCACGCAGAGCCACCAGAGGATCGTGAAGATCACCTGGTCGCTCCCGCGCCAGGGGCTCTGCGGCCGCTCAGGACCGGAAGAGCCCGCGCTCGCTCAGCCGCTGTCGTTCTTCCTGGGATACCTCGACATTAGACGGCGTGAGGAGGAAAACCTGCTCGGCCACCTTCTCCATGGTGCCCGAGACGGCGTAGGTGAGGCCGGAGCAGAAGTCGATCATCCGCCGGGCGAGGTCCCGCTCGCTCGCCTGCAGGTTGACGATGACCGGGTGGCTCGCCTTCACGAGGTCGCCGATCTCCTGGGCGTCGGAGAAGCGTTGAGGGGCGACGACCTGCGGCTTGGTGTGGCGCTGGCTGACGAGCGGCCGGACCACGGCGCTCTGGCGGGTCGGCTCGACCGCCCGTTCCTCCCGCACGAGCGGGCGGACGGTCGCCACGGTGCCCGAGGCGGTCGTCTCGGGGCTCGCCTCGGGATAGACGGTGCGCCCCGGGGTCGGGGCCGGCTCCATCATCTCCTCGTCGTCGTAGTACTCCTCGTCCTCGATGTCCTTGAGGCCGAGGTACTGCAGCGCCTTCTGCATGAAAGTCGTCATCAGAAGTCCTCCTCTTAGCGCACCATTGTTGCAGCCCTCAGCGGGCCGTGTGGGGATCGCGTGGGCCGAACAGGGCGGTCCCGACCCGGACCATCGTGGTCCCGGCTCGCACGGCGGCCTCGAGGTCGCCGGTCATGCCCATCGAGCGCTCGCGCAGGCCGAGCTCGTCGGCGAGCCGGGCGACCGCGGAGAAGGCCGCCTCGGCCGTAGCGGGCGACGAGGGGTTCGGGGCCACCGCCATGAGCCCGCGCAGGGCGAGCCCGGTCGCCCGGACGGCCTCTGCGAGGGCGGGCACCTCCTCCGGGCGGCAGCCGGGCCTCTCCGGGTCGCCGGCGACGTTCACCTCGATGAAGGCGGTCGGCGGCCGGGGGGCCCGGGCGGCGATGGCCCGGGCCTCGGCCTCGCGCGAGACCGTCTCGAAGCACGAGACGACCGGGGCGAGCCGCCCCACCTTGTTGCGCTGGATCCGCCCGAGGAAGTGCCAGTGCGCCTCGAGGCCGAGGGCCTCGAGGACGGGGGCCTTCTCGAGCAGCGAGGCGGCGTAGTTCTCGCCGATCTCGGTCAGCCCCGCCCCGAGCGCCGCCACGGCGGCCTCCGGCCCGAAGCCCTTCGTCACGGCCACGACCTCGACGGCCCCGGGGTCCCCCCCGGCGGCCGCGATCCGCTGGCGGACCGCCGCCAACCGCTCGCGGACGAGCGGCTCGAGCCGTCCGGCCCGCTCGAGGAGCAGCTCGCGCTCGGCGTCGGCGAGAGGGGCGCTCACCGGCGGGTGGTGACGACGAGGGCGTGCCGGCCGGCGTCGCGCCGCGCCCGGTGGGAGAACCAGCGCGCCGAGCCGTCCTCCTCCCGGCCACAGGCCGTGCAGGAGTCCACCTCCCCGACGAGCTCGGCGCCGGCGCGCTCGAGGGCGACGGCGACGCCGGCCGCCAGGTCGAGGGCCGGGCGGCCGTCGGAGGTGGTCGCCCGGAGGCGCTCGCCGAAGCGACCGCACAGCTCGTCGAGGAGCTCGGGGCCGAACTCGTAGCACTCCGGGCCGATGACCGGCCCCCGGAGCGCCACGAGCTCCCTCGCCCCGAGGGACCTGAGGCGGGCGGCGGCCGCCTCGATGACGCCGGCCCGCAGCCCCTGCCAGCCGGCGTGCACCGCCGCCACGGGCCCCTGCGGGCTCACGAGCGCCACGAGGGCGCAGTCGGCGGCGAACATCGCCGGGCGGTCGGCCGGTGACCCGACGAGGGCGTCGCCGCTCGAGCCGGAGTCCGCACAGCCGCGCACGCTCGCCCCGTGCACCTGGCGGAGGGCGCTCCACTCCCCGGGGAGGACCGCCTGGCGCCGGGCCGCCGCCCCCTGCGAGCCGGGCCGCAGGTCGCCGGCGCGACGCGTCGTGACAAGGACGGCGACGGGGAGGTCGCCGACGGGGAGCTCGAGGACGGCGCCGGCTCGTGCCGGCACCGGCTGGCTACTTGAGGAAGGAGGGGACGTCGAAGTCGTCGTCGAAGTCGTCGAGGTCATCGTCCGCCGGACCGAAGACGTCGCGCTCGCCGACGGCGGCGGCGTCGCCGAAGACGTCGGGGAGGGACCGCTCGGGACGGGCGGCCGCCGGGATCTCCGGGTCGCT
>JAKACF010000141.1 GCA_021821585.1 Actinomycetes bacterium | reverse complement strand
CGATCTCCACCCGGTCGACCTCGTCGATGAGCAGGACGACCGGCTCGGGCGCCGAGATCGCCTCGAGCAGCGGCCGGGTGAGGAGGAAGTCCTCGGAGAAGATGTTCTCCTCGACCTCCTCCCAGCCCGCTCCCTGCTCCACCTGGATGCGCAGCAGCTGCTTTTTGTAGTTCCACTCGTACAGCGCCTTGGACTCGTCGAGCCCCTCGTAGCACTGGAGGCGGATGAGGCGGGCGCCGGTCATCTTGGCGACCGACTTGGCGAGCTCGGTCTTGCCGGTGCCGGCCGGGCCCTCCACGAGCACCGGCTTGCCGAGGCGGTCGGCGAGGTAGACGACGCCGGCGAGGCCGTCGTCGGCGAGGTAGCCGACCGACTCGAGGTCCTGGCGGACCTCTGCCACCGAGGGGAACCTCGGCTCGCCGTTGCCCGAAGATTCGAGTGCGCTCACGTCCTGATCTGACCTTCCCCGTAGACGACGTACTTGACCGAGGTCAGCGCCTGGAGCCCCATCGGGCCCCGCGCGTGCAGCTTCTGGGTCGAGATCCCCACCTCGGCACCGAGGCCGAGCTCCCCCCCGTCGACGAAACGGGTCGAGGCGTTGACGAGGACGGCGGCGGCGTCCACCTCGCGGACGAAGCGGCGGGCGGCGCCGAGGTCGGAGGTGACGATCGCCTCGGAGTGGCCCGAGGAGAAGCGCCGCACGTGCGAGATGGCACCCTCGAGGTCGTCGACGACGGCGACCGACAGCTTCAAGGAGAGGAACTCCGTGGCGAAGTCCTCCTCGGTCGCCGGCTCCATCCCGGCGAAGGCAGCCCGGGCGCGCTCGTCGCCGACGAGCTCGACGCCCGCCTCGACGAGGTCCGGCCCGGCGAGGGCGAGGAAGGCCTCGGCCACCTCCCGGTGCACGACGAGCGACTCCGCCGCGTTGCAGACGCTCGGCCGCGAGCACTTGGCGTTGAGAAGGATCGCCCGCGCCATCTCGAGGTCGGCCGCCCGGTCGACGTAGACGTGGCAGTTCCCGTCACCGTCGATGACATAGGGAACCGTGGCGTGCTGCTCGACCATGGCCACGAGGTCGCGCCCGCCGCGGGGGACGAGGCAGTCGATGACGCCCTTCAGCTGGACGAAGCGACGGGCGGTGTCGTGCGAGGTGTCCTCCACGAGGACGACCCCGTCCTCTGGGAGGCCCGCCTTCGACAGGGCCCGCCTGAGCAGCGAGACGACGGCCCGGTTGGACTCGAGGGCGGCCGCCGACCCCCGGAGGAAGGCCACGTTGCCGGCCTTCACGCACAGCCCGGCGACGTCCGAGGTGACGTTCGGCCGGTTCTCGTAGATCACCCCGACCACCCCGAGGGGGACCCGCACACGCTCGACGACGAGCCCGTTCGGCCGCAGCCCGCCGGAGACGACCTCACCCACCGGGTCGGGCAGGGCGGCCACCGCCCGCAGGCCGGCGGCCATCTGGCGGACGCGGCGCTCGTCGAGCCGGAGGCGGTCGAGGGCGCCGGCGGGCGTGCCGGCGGCCTCCGCCCGGGCGAGGTCGCCCCGGTTCGCCCCGACGAGCGTGCCCGCCTCCTCCTCGAGCAGGGCGGCGGCGAGGCTGAGCGCCTCGTCGCGCTCGGCTCCGCTCGCGACGGCGAGGCGCCTCGAGGCTGCCGTCGCGCGGCGGGCTAGCTCCTCGAGACCCTGCGGCGGCATGGGTCCAGGGTACCTGCCCCCTCGCCGGTCACCGCAGTCCGAGCGCCGCCGCCAGCCGCTCGCGCTGCCAGGCCCGCTCCTTCTCGCCCGCCTCCTGCCCGCCGGCGTCGGCGGCCGCCTGGCGGGCACGCTCGGCGGCGTCGCGGGCCGCCACGAAGGCCGGCACGACACCCGCCCAGCCGCCGGCGGCGAAGTTGCCCCACGGCGTCGAGACGATCTCCGACGGCGGGGAGACCGAGCCGGCGTCCCCCTCGTAACGCCGGTTCTCGCTCTCGAACAGCCGCGGCAGGGCGTCGTGGCGGATCGCCTCGACGGCAGAGAGCACGGCGTCGCGGATGGCCGCCACGGCGGTCCAGTGCGGGTCGTCGAGGGCGTCGAGGTCCTCGCCCTCGTCCTCGGCTGTGAGAAGGAGGGCGAGATCGGCGACGTCGTCGCTCGCATGGCGGAGCCGGCGGGCGAGCGCGAGGCGCGAGATCCGCTCGAGAAGACCCGTCCCCGCCTGCTCCTCCTCGTCGAGCCGGGCGCGGGCCTCGGCCAGGATGTCGGCGAGGGACGCCCCGCTCGGCAGGCGCAGCTCGTCGGGGGCGGTGATGACGTGCTCGGCGCAGTCGAGGGCGAAGCGGGCCGCCTCGTGCAGGTTCCAGGAGGTCTCCGAGACGAGGCGGGCACGGGTGGCGGCGCCGGAGTCCTCCTCGAGCGCCTCGGCGAGGAAGATGCGCTCGCCGAGCTCGTCGAGGAGGCCGTCGAGGTCGTGGAGCACGATGGGCGTCCCCGCCTGCGGCTCGATGGCGGCGCCGGGCTCGAGGGTCCCGTCCGGCTCCCGCACCGGGAGGGGCCACTTCGTGACGTCCTCACCGGCGCGCTGGGCGCCCTCCGCGTCGGTCGGAACGAGGTAGATCTCCCCTGCCATGGGCCCTCACGCTAATGCGCCCGGGAGGTCGGCCCCCGACCACCGCTCAGCGCCGGGTGCTGTTGTCCTCGAGGACGACGAGGTCGTCCCGGTGCACCACCTCGTCGGGGAGCCCCTCGGGCAGCTCGCTCGTGCGCCGGCCGATCCACTCGAGGGAGCGGTCCGAGCCGAGGCTCGAGATGCCCTTGGCGAACACGGTCCCGTCCGGCCCGACGATCTCGACGGCGTCGTCCGGCCCGAAGGAGCCGTCGACGGCCGTCACACCGGCCGCCAGCAGGCTGGTGGAGCGCTCGAGGATGGCCGAGCGGGCCCCGGCGTCGACGACGACAGTCCCCCGCGGGCGGAGGGCGAAGGCGATCCACAGCTTGCGGGCCGACAGGCGGCGGTCGTGAGGCAGGAAGACCGTCCCGACGCCGCCGTGCTCGCTCGTGACGGCGTCGACGAGCACCGACGGCCGGTCGGCCGCCGCCACGACGGTCCGCACCCCGGACCATGCCGCCATCTTCGCCGCCGCCAGCTTGGAGGCCATGCCGCCGCGGGCCGCCTCGTTCAGGCTCCCGCCGGCGGCCTTCTCGAGGTCGTGGTCGATCTCGCGCACCTCCTCGATCAGCGTGGCCCCGGCGTCGACGCGGGGATCCGCCGAGAAGAGGCCGGCGAGGTCGGTGAGCAGCACCATGAGGTCGGCGCCGAGCAGGTGGGCGACGAGGGCGGCGAGGCGGTCGTTGTCGCCGAAGCGGATCTCGTCGTCGGCGATGGCGTCGTTCTCGTTCACGACCGGGACGACGCCGAGATCGAGCAGGCGGCGGAGCGTGTCGCGGGCGTGCAGGTACCGCCCCCGCTCGCCGAAGTCGAGCGGGGCGAGCAGGACCTGGCCGGCCAGCATGCCGTGGGCGGCGAAGGCGTCGTCGTAGACCCGCATCAGGCGGTGCTGGCCGATCGAGGCGAGCGCCTGCAAGGTGACGGGGTCCCCCGGCCGGGCGCGCCCCGGGGCGAGCGCCGCCACCCCGGCCGTGACGGCGCCGGAGGTGACCACGACCGCCCGGTGGCCGAGGTGGCGCAGCTCGGCGACCTGCTCGCAGAGGCGGGCGACGGCCTCGTCGCTCACGCCCCCGTCGGGGAGGGTGACCGAGCTCGTCCCGATCTTCACGACCACGATCATCAGTCCGGCTCCCACTCGAACACGAGGCCGCCGATCCGCACGGTGTCACCCGGGCGCGCCCCCGCCCGCTGCAGGGCGCGGTCGACGCCGAGGCGCCGGAGGCGCCGCTGGGCGAGCGCCAGGGCGTCGGGATCGGTGAGGTCCGACAGGGCGACCGCCCGGACGGCGTCCCGCCCGGTGACGACGTAGCCGCCGTCCTCCCGGCCGACGCTCACGGCGTCGGGGAGCGGCCGGTGGATCACCGGCGCCGTCCGGGGGGCGGGCGACTGCTCCCGCGCCCGGGCGACGAGGGCTCCGAGGCGGCCGACGAGCTCGGCGAGGTGCTCGCCGGTGGCGGCCGAGATCTCGATCTCGCCGCCGTAGGAGGACGGCTCGGGCCGCTCGGCGGCCGGGACGGCGTCCGAGCGGGAGCCGGCCACGATGCGAGGCCGCTCGAGCAGCTCCGGGCGGTACCGCCGCAGCTCGTCGAGGAGGACCGTCACCTGCTCGGCGGGAGGGCGCTCGAGTGAGGCCAGGTCGGCGAGGACGAGCAGCACCCTCGCCCGCTCGACGTGGCGGAGGAAGCGGTGCCCGAGCCCCCGCCCCTCGGCCGCCCCCTCGACGAGGCCGGGGATGTCGGCGATGACGAACTCCGAGCCCGACTCCTGCTTGGTGGCGAGCCCGCGGCCCGAGCGCCCGAGGTAGACGACGCCGAGGTGGGGCTCGAGGGTCGTGAAGGGGTAGTCGGCGATCTTCGGCCGTGCGGCCGAGACGGCCGCCACGAGGGTCGACTTGCCGGCGTTCGGGAAGCCGACGACGGCGACGTCGGCCATGAGCTCGAGCCCGAGGTTGAGCCAGCGCTCCTCGCCGAGCTCGGCCTGCTCGGCGAAGGCCGGCGCCCGGAGGCGGTTGGTGAGGAAGCGGGCGTTGCCGTGCCCTCCCCTACCGCCACGGGCGGCGAGGAAGCGGTCACCCTCGCCGACGAGATCGGCCACGAGGTCGCCCGACAGGGTCCGCACCGTCGTCCCCTCCGGGACGGGGACGACGAGGTCCTCGCCCCGGCGACCGTGCCGGCGCTTCCCGGCGCCGTGGGTGCCGTCGGCCGCCCGCCGGTGGGGGTGCTCCTCGAAGGCGACGAGGGAGACCACGTTGCGGGAGGCCTCGAGGTAGACGTCGCCCCCGTGGCCGCCGTCGCCCCCGTCGGGACCCCCCTTGGCCACATGCGCCTCCCTCCGGAAGGAGATGGCGCCGGCGCCGCCGTTGCCGCCCTTCACGTGGACCTGCGCCTCGTCGACGAAGCCGGGCACGGCCGCTCAGTTGAGGGAGGGGTCGACGGGATGGCGGGCGAGCACCGACAGCCAGCCGCCCTCGTGCCGGAGCACCGCCTCCCAGAGCCCCTCGGGCTCGGGGGTGAGGATGTGCTCGGGACGGCCGTCGACGACGAACCAGGCCTCGTCGGCGATCTCGTCGTCGAGCTGGCCCGGGCCCCATCCGGCGTAGCCCTTGAAGACCCGCAGGCCGGCGAAGCTGACGGCGACCTCCTCCGGCTCGCGGTGCAGGTCGACGGTCCCGATCGTGCCGGTGAGGGGCGAGTAGCCCCCGAGGTCCCCCTCGATGCCCTCGAGGGTGGTCTCGAGCGACTCGAGGCCACCGGCGGTGTGCCCGACGCAGATGGCGGCGTTCGGCTGGACCGGGCCGCCGCTGAAGAGGACACCCGGCTCGGAGGCGTGCAGCGCCCAGCTCGGGACGATCTCGGCGAGCGGTGTGTCGCTCGGCCGGTTCAACACGACGCCGAGCGCGCCGTCCTCGTCGCAGGCGAGCAGCAGCACGACGGTGCGGAAGAAGTTCGGGTCGGCGAGGCTCGGGGCGGCGACGAGGAGGCGACCCCGCTCGGGCGGGTTCATCGCCCGCCCCCGGTCACCCCTCGTCGGGGAGGACGTCCACCAGGCGACGTCCGCGCCGGGCTCCGAACTTCACCCGTCCCTCGGCACGGGCGAACAGCGTGTCGTCCTTGCCCCGGCCGACGTTCTCGCCCGGGTGGAAGCGGGTCCCCCGCTGGCGGACGATGATCGAGCCGGCACTCACACGGGTGCCGTCGAACACCTTCACGCCGAGCCGCTGGGCGGCCGAGTCGCGGCCGTTGCGGGTCGAGCCCCCGCCCTTGGTCTTGGACATCTGCCGGGTGCCTCCTACTTCTTCGCCGGCTCGCCGGCCTCGATGCCGGTGATCTCGAGCGTGGTGTAGCGCTGGCGGTGACCGTAGCGCCGCCGCTGGCGCGTCTTCGACTTGTAGGTGAAGCCGTGGATCTTCGGCCCCTTGGTCTCGCCGACGACGGTCGCGGTCACGCTGGCCGCCGCCAGCGCCGCAGGGTCGACGACGATGGCGTCGCCGTCGACGAGCAGCGTCGGGGTCAGGCGCACCTCGTCGCCGGCGGCGGAGGCGAGCAGCTCCACGTCCACCCGCTCGCCGACCTCGACGCGCGCCTGCTTTCCTCCGGTGCTGATCACGGCGTACATAGGTCGACCAGGATATCAGCCGGCCGGGCGGCCCCGTACCGCAGGTGGGCCGGCTCGGCCCGGTCCTTCCGGCCCGAACGGCCGCTCAGGCGGCCGGTCCCTCCCTGAAGACGATCCCCCGCCCGTTGCACATCGGGCAGGTCTCCGAGAGCGTCTCGACGAGCCCCTCGCCCACGCGCTTTCGCGTCATCTCGACCAGTCCGAGCTCGGAGATCTCGAAGACCTGTGTCGGGGTCTTGTCACGGGCGAGCGCCGCCTTGAAAGCGGCCAGCACCGCCTGGCGGTTCGCCTTCACCTCCATGTCGATGAAGTCGATGACGATGATCCCGCCGATGTCGCGCAGGCGCAGCTGCCGGGCGATCTCGTCGGCCGCCTCGAGGTTGTTCTCGAAGACGGTCTCCTCGAGGCTCGAGGAGCCGACGTTCTTCCCGGTGTTGACGTCGATCACCGTGAGCGCCTCGGTCCGCTCGATGATGAGCGACCCCCCCGAGGGCAGCCACACCTTGCGGTCGAGCGCCTTGTGGAGCTGCTCGTGGACGTGCTGGCGCTCGAACAGCGGCAGGTTCTCGACGGAGGTGTCGTAGAGCTCGATCCGCTCGGCGAGCTCCGGGTCGAACTCGGCCACATAGGCCCGCACGATCTCGTAGAGCTCCCTGTCGTCGATGAGGACGGCGCGGTGCTCCTCGGTGAGCTCCTCCCGGATGATCCGGACGGCCATGTGGGGCTCGGAGTAGAGCAGGGCCGGGGCGGGGAGGCGCTTCGACCGCTCCTCGATCTCGACCCATCTCGCGACGAGCTGCTCGACGTCGCGGCGGAGGTCCTCGGCCGAGGCGCCCTGGGCGGCGGTGCGGACGATGAGGCCGTGGCCCTCGGGACGGACCTGGTCGAGCTCCCGGCGCAGCCGCTTGCGCTCGTTGTCGTCGAGGCGCCGGGAGATCCCGTTCGTGTTCGAGTTCGGCACGAGGACGACGAAGCGACCCGGCAGCGAGACCTCCTGGGTGAGCCGGGCGCCCTTCAGGCCGATCGGGTTCTTCGTCACCTGGCAGACGATGGTCTGGCCCGGCCGGAGCAGGTGCTCGATCCGGTCAGCTCCCGCCTGGCGGTCGATGTCGTCCCGATCGTAGGAGACGTCGCCCCAGTACAGCACGGCGTTCTTCGGCGTCCCGATGTCGATGAAGGCCGCCTCCATCCCCGGCAGGACGTTCTTCACCCGCCCGCGGTAGATGTTGCCGATGATCTGGTGGCTGTCGTCCTGCGGGCGTGCGACGTAGTGCTCGACGAGGGCCCGGCCCTCGAGGACGGCGATCTGGGTGGCCTCCGGCTCGACGTGGACGCACATGAGGTAGCGCCCGACGGCCCTGCCGGCGCGCTCGCGGCCCCGGCGGGAGCGCGAGCCGCCCTGGCGGGGACGTGCGGGCTCGGAAGCTGGCGCCTCGGTGGCCACGCCCGACGGAGGGGCCGTGGCGCCGGCCGGTTCGCTCGCCG
>JAKACF010000140.1 GCA_021821585.1 Actinomycetes bacterium | reverse complement strand
TGCTGCGTCAGGCTTTCGCCCATTGCGCAAGATTCCCCACTGCTGCCTCCCGTAGGAGTCTGGGCCGTGTCTCAGTCCCAGTGTGGCTGATCGTCCTCTCAGACCAGCTACCCGTCGTTGCCTTGGTGAGCCGTTACCTCACCAACTAGCTGATAGGCCGCGAGCCCCTCCCAAAGCGGAATCCTTTCCTCACAAGCCCATGCGAGCTCGTGGGGGCATCCGGTATTAGCAGCGGTTTCCCGCTGTTATCCCGGTCTTTGGGGCAGGTTGCTCACGTGTTCCGCACCCGTTCGCCACTAGGTCTTCCCTGGTGTTGCCACCAGTTGGACCTCGTTCGACTTGCATGTGTTAGGCACGCCGCCAGCGTTCGTCCTGAGCCAGGATCAAACTCTCCATCGAGATCTCGACCCGGCGAGCCGGGCCTTCGATCAGAAGAGCCGGTCATCTCGGTACGGACCCTCGATGACCAACTGGCACCAGAAACGGATGTTGTCCGTTTTCCAAGTGCATTGACTAAAAACGACCGAGTGTGCTGTTCGCACCGTCGGTCGCCCGCACTGGCTTTTAGCTGTTCCTTCTCCGTTGTCAAGGAGCGACGACGGGACACACTTCCTCACGGAAGGAGGTGCCACCGCGCTCCGCAGATTGCGTTGCCATAAGGTCAACGCCTGCGTCTGGACCCAGATTCCCGGGACTCAGCCCGGTCCGGGCCACCGTTCGGGAGCGGTTACCCCGTCCCAAGCGGCTCTGTACCTTAGCACAGCCCGTTGGGCTGTCAAACAGCCCCCCGGGCCGGGCTTCGGCTACCGGCGGCGGTCTCCCGCCGCGGGAGATAAATACTACCCGCTTGGAGGTGTCAGGCCCGCGGGCGGACCGAGACGTGCCCGTTGCCCGCCTCCCACCAGCGCCAGTGCTCCCCCGCGGTCGTGTGGGCCTGTGAGATCCCGATCCGCGGGCCGCGCCGGACGTCTCGTGCCAGGTCGTCGGCCTCGCCGAGCCGGATCCGGCTGGTGGGCGAGAGCAGGTCGGTCCCGTCGTCCGACGGTCCGATGCCCAGTGCCTGGCAGAGCTTGCCGGGCCCCGAGCACAGGTCGGTGTCCCGCACGGTCGTCCCCGCTGTCCGCCGGGCGCTGCGCCGGGCCCGCATCTCCTCGAGGCCCGCCAGGGGCTCGAGCGCCCTGATCAGGACCGCTCCGGCGGTTCCGGGGGGCTGGCAGACGACGTTGCAGCAGTAGTGCATGCCGTAGCTGAAGTACACGTAGAGGAGCCCCGGCGGCCCGAACATCGTCCGATTGCGCTCCGTCTGGCCCCGAAAGGCGTGCGAGGCGGGATCCTCGGCGCCGAGGTAGGCCTCCACCTCGACAATCCGGCCGGCAGCGGCGCCGACCCGCCCGGCGTCTTCCACGGGCCCCTCGTAGGCGACGAGCACCTTCCCGATGAGATAGGGCGCCACCTCGAGGGGACCGGCCCCGAGCTGCGCACGGGCGCGTCGTTCGAGGAGGCGGATCTCCACCGGGGGTGTCAGGGCCTCCAGGCGGCGAGCCGCTCGGCGTCCTCGGCGATCCGGGTGGCGAAGCGGCCGAGTTGGACGGCGACCGCCTCCGGCCCGGCCCCCCCGGCCGTCCGCCGCCTGCGCAGGGCACTGCCGGGTTCGAGCAGGGAGAGGGCCTCCTCCCCGAAGGCCGGGTGAGCCTCGAGCAGCTCGGTCATCGGGACGTGCCGCTCCACGGACTCCCGCACGATGCCGCCGACGATGCCGTGGGCCTCCCGGAAGGGCACGCCCTGGGCGACGAGCCACTCGGCGAGGTCGACGGCGACGAGGCCGGGTGCGTCCGCCGCCTGCTGCATCCGGTCGGTGTCGAAGACGGAGCTCGCCAGCAGGCCCTCCACGGCGACGAGGGCGAGTGCCACCTGGTCGAGGGAGTCGAAGAGGGGCTCCTTGTCCTCCTGCAGGTCCCGGTTGTAGGCGAGCGGCAGGCCCTTCAGGGTCGTGAGAAGCCCCACGAGGTTCCCGATGAAACGGCCCGCCTTGCCGCGGGCCAGCTCGGCGACGTCGGGGTTCTTCTTCTGGGGCAGCATGGAGCTTCCCGTCGACCAGGCGTCGTCCAGGCGGACGAAGCCGAACTCCTCGGTCGAATAGAGCACGATCTCCTCGCCCATGCGGGAGAGGTGGACACCGAGCAGCGCCACGTCGAAGAGCGCCTCGGCGACGAAGTCGCGGTCCGAGACGGCGTCGAGGGAGTTCTCGAAGCGCGCGCCCATGGCGAGCTCGGCGGCCACGTCGTCGGGCACGAGCGGGAGAGAGCTGCCTCCGAGGGCGCCGGCGCCGAGGGGTGAGACATTGAGCCGGTCCAGGGTCGAGAAGATCCGGTCGACGTCGCGCGAGAGCGCCCACCCGTGAGCGAGGAGCTGGTGAGCGAGGAGCACCGGCTGGGCGCGCTGGAGGTGGGTGTAGCCGGGGAGGTAGGACTGCCCGGCCTCGCCCGCCCTGCGGTGGATCGTCTTCTGGAGCTCGATGAGCAGCCCGGCGACGAGTGCCAGGTGCTCCCGCGTGAAGAGCCGGAGAGCGGTCGCCACCTGGTCGTTCCGGCTCCGTCCGGTGTGGAGCTTGGCACCGACCTCGCCAGCGAGCTCACGGACGCGGCGCTCGATGGCGGTGTGGATGTCCTCGTCGCCCGGGGCGAACTCGAACACGCCGGCCGCCAGCTCGTCACCGGTGCGGTGGAGCGCCTCGACCAGCTGGTCGACCTCGTCCTTGTCGAGGATGCCTCCCCGGCCGAGGCCGTGGACGTGGGCGATGGAGGCCTCGATGTCGCTTGGCGCCAGGCGCTTGTCGAAGGGCAGGCTGACGGTGAAGGCCATCATGTCCTCCGCCGGCGGAGAGGACATCCGGTTCGCCCAGAGCGTCACGTGCTCTCCCCCGTCAGGCCACGCCGCTGACCGGCGGCCCATGTCTTCACGCCGAGTCCGAAGATCCTGACGAATCCCTCGGCGTCCTCGTGGCGGAAGGAGTCGGCGGCGTCATAGGTCGCGAGCCCGTGGTCGTACAGCCCGACCGGGCTGCGGCGGCCGACGACGTCGAGGCCCCCGCCCGGCAGGAAACGCAGTCGGACCTCACCGGTCACGTGCTGCTGGGTCGAGGTGACGAAGGCGGAGATCGCCTCCCGGAGCGGCGAGAACCACATGCCGTCGTAGGCAAGCTCGGCGAAGCGGGGCTCGAGCCGCAGCTTCTCGTGGGCCACGTCGCGCTCCAGGGTGAGACCCTCGAGGTCCTGGTGGGCGGCGATGAGGGCGAGGGAGGCCGGGCACTCGTAGACCTCCCGGCTCTTGATGCCCACACGGCGGCCCTCGACCATGTCCACCCGCCCGAACCCGGTGGAGCCGGCGACTGCCCCCACCTTCGCGATCAGGTCGACGAGCCGAAGGGGCGTGCCGTCGAGCGACACCGGCACGCCCGCCTCGAAGCCGACGACGAGCTCGACCGGCTCGGTGGCCGTCGGCACCGTGAGGGAGAAGACGTCCTCGGGGGGCGCCGCCCAGGGGTCCTCGAGGATCCCGCACTCGATCGCCTTGCCCCAGAGGTTCTCGTCGATCGAGTAGATGCGGTCGCGAGAGATCGTGATCGGGAGGTCGTGCTTCTCGGCGTAGGCGATGGTCGCCTCCCTCGTCATGCCCCAGACCCGGACCGGGGCGAGGATGTCGAGATCGGGTGCGAGCGCCCTCGTCCCGACCTCGAAGCGGACCTGGTCGTTCCCCTTGCCCGTGCAGCCGTGGGCGACCGCGCCGGCACCGTGGCGGCGCGCCTCGGCGACGAGGTGACGCACGATCACCGGGCGCGACAGCGCCGAGACGAGCGGGTAGCGCCCCTCGTAGAGGGCGTTGGCGGCCAGCGAGGGGGCGATGAAGTCCGCCGCGAACTCGTCCTTCGCGTCGACGACCACGGCCTCGACGGCGCCCGCCGCCAGGGCCCGCTGGCGGATGGCCTCGAAGTCCGCCTCTTGGCCGACGTCGACGGCGACGGCGATCACCTCGCCCCCGAGCTCGGCGGTCATCCAGTGGACCGCCACCGAGGTGTCGAGCCCGCCGGAGTACGCGAGCACTACTCGTCCAGCCATGTCGCTTCTACCTTCCCGGCGTCTCGCGCCGCTCCTTCGGCCCGCGGCCGAGCGTACCCATTGCCTTTCACTGCTTGAAACACCGCCCCTGCCTACTGCCCGGCGATCTCGGCCAGGTGGGCGGCGAGCTCGGCGCCCCCGGTCGGCTCGGCCGCGATGACGATGACCGTGTCGTCGCCTGCCACCGTCCCGAGGGCACCCTCGAGGCCGGAGCGGTCGAGCGCCGAGGCCACGACGTGGGCCGAACCGGGAGGTGTCCGGAGCACGACCAGGTTGAGCGAGGAGCTGACGTCGACCACCCACTCTCCGAGCACCCTTCGGAGGTGGTCCGCCGGCACCACCTGGTCCCGGGGGAGCTCGGCGACGGCGTAGACGAGGCGGTCGACGCCGGGGACCCGCACCTTCACGGCCCCGATCTCCTCGAGGTCGCGTGAGACCGTCGCCTGGGTGGCGGAGACCCCCTCGAGCGCGAGCAGCTCGACGAGCTGCTCCTGGCTCGTCACCTCGTGCTCGCCGAGGAGCCGCCCGACGAGGTGCTGTCGCCGCGCCTTGGAGATCCGTCCGCTCGAGGCGTCGCTCACGAGACCTCCTCCGCCGCCGACGCGTGCAGGAAGCGGAAGAGCCCTCTCGCTGCGTGCATCCGGTTGGCGGCCTGCTGCCAGACGGCGCTCGCGTGACCCTCGAGGACGGAGGCCGAGATCTCCTCTCCGCGGTGGGCGGGGAGGCAGTGCATGACGAGGGCCTCCGGCGGTGCCGCCGACAGGAGCCGGTCGTCGAGGCTGTAGCCCTCGAAGGCCCTGTAGCGCGCCTCCCGCTCGGCCTCCTGGCCCATCGACACCCAGACGTCGGTGTAGACCACGTCCGCCGCCGCCACCGCGTCCTCCGGCTGGTCGAAGACCTCGATCTTCCCGCCGAGCCCCCTCGCCCAGTCGAGGTCCTCGTCACCCGGGCCGTAGCCCGGTGGGCAGGCGAGGTGGACCTCCATGCCGGTGAGCGCCCCCGCCGCCAAGAGCGAGCGGCAGACGTTGTTCGCGTCCCCGACGTAGGCGAGCACGCGCCCGGCCGGCGAGCCGAGGCGCTGGCGGATCGTGAGCAGGTCGGCGAGCGCCTGGGTCGGGTGTTCCCGGTCCGAGAGGAGGTTCACCACCGGCACGTGGACCCCGGCGGCGTCGAGGGCGGCGGCCATCCGCTCGAGTGTCTCGTGTCGCTCCACGCGGGCCGCGATCATCCCGTGGTAGCAGGCGAGCGTCCGGGCCACGTCCTCGGCCGTCTCCCGGCGGTCGATCCCGATCTCCTCGCCGCGGATCGACACCGGGTGCCCTCCGAGCTGGACGACGGCGAGCTCGGTGGCGTTCCTCGTCCGGGCGGACGGGTGCTCGAACACGAGCGCCACCCCCGAGCCGGCGAGAACCGGAGGCGCCGGGCTCTCGGCCAGCTCGAGCACGCGGACGATCTCGCCGGCGCTGAGGTCGGCGAGCGACAGCAGGTGGCGGGTCATGCGAGCACCTCGCTCAGGATGGAGACGGCCTGGTCGACCTCCTCGACGGAGACCGTGAGCGGCGGCGCCAGGCGGAGCACGTCGGCCGACGGGGCGTTCAGGACGAGGCCGGCGCGAAGGGCGGCGGTCGCCACCTCGGCCGCCGAGCGACCGCCGGCGCGCCCGGAGTCGAGCACGGCACCGAGCAGGAGCCCCCTCCCCCTGACCTCGCTGATGGCGTCGATGCCCGCCAGCCCCTCGCTCAGCACCGAGCCGGCCTTCCTCGCGAGGCTAGGTGCGTCGAGGCGCCGGAGCTCGCCGAGGGTGGCGAGAGCGGCCGAGCAGGCGAGCGGCTGGCCGCCGAAGGTGCTGCCGTGGTCGCCCGGCTCGAAGAGCGAGGCGACGTCTGCCCTCGCCCAGCAGGCGCCGATCGGCATCCCGTTGCCGAGGGACTTCGCCACCGTCACGATGTCGGGAAGCACGCCGGCGGCCTGGAAGGCGAACCAGTCCCCGGTGCGGCCGAGGCCCGTCTGGATCTCGTCGACGATGAGCAGGATGCCCCGCTCGTCACAGAGTGCCCGCACGCCCTCGAGGTAGCCCGGCGGCGCCGGGATCACGCCGCCCTCGCCCTGGATGGGCTCGAGGAGGACGGCGGCCACCTTCGTCGCGTCGGCCGCCGCTGCCAGCGCCTCGAGGTCGCCGAAGGCGACGTGGGCGAAGCCCTCGGGGAGGGGCTGGAACGCCTCGTGCTTGTGCGGCTGGCCGGTGGCGTGCAAGGTGGCGAGCGTCCGGCCGTGGAACGAGCCGTAGGCGGAGAGCACGTGATGGCGGCCTCGCCCCCCGGCCTTGCGGGCGAGCTTCAGGGCGCACTCGTTCGCCTCCGCACCGGAGTTGGCGAGGAAGACGCCCCCGCCGAGCGGCCTGCCGCCGCCGATGAGCTCGTCGAGCTCGCTCGCCAGCCGCCCGGCGAGCTCGTTCTCGAACAGGTTCGAGACGTGCCACAGTCGGGCCGCCTGGGAGCTGAGCGCGGCTGCCACGGCCGGGTTCGAGTGGCCGAGCGAGGTGACGGCGATGCCGGAGAGGAAGTCGAGGTAGCTCCTGCCCTCTGTGTCGTAGAGCACCGTGCCGTGCCCCTCGGCGAAGACCACGTCGGCCGGCGCGTAGGTGGGCATGAGGCTCATGACGGCCTCACCATCGTCCCGATCCCCTCCGGGGTGAACAGCTCCAGCAAAAGGGCGTGCTCGGCCCGCCCGTCGAGCACGTGGGCGCTCGCCACCCCGCGGGCGACGGCGTGCGCGCAGGCGAGGGCCTTCGGGATCATGCCGCTCTTCACCGCTCCCTGTGCGACGAGCGCCTCGAGCTCTGCGCAGGTGAGCGACGAGCAGAGGCTCGAAGGGTCGGCCGGGTCCGAGCGGATGCCGTCGACGTCGGTGAGGAAGACGAGCTTCTCGGCCGACAGCGCGACGGCCACGGCGCCGGCCACCGTGTCGGCGTTGATGTTGTAGGCCTGGCCCGTCGTGTCCGCTCCGATCGTCGCGATGACCGGGACGAGGCCCTCGGCGACAAGGCGCGTCACGATCGACGGGTCGACTGCCGTCACGTCGCCGACGTAGCCGAGCGCCGGGTCGCGAGGAGCGGCGACGATGAGGCCGGCATCCTCGCCCGACATCCCGACCGCCAGGGGGCCGTGGGCGTTGATGGCACCGACGATGTCCCGGTTGACCTTGCCGACGAGCACCATCCGGGCGATCTCGAGGGTCTCGGCGTCGGTGACGCGCAGGCCGTCGCGGAACTCGGGCACCTTGCCGAGGCGCTGCATAAGGGCGCCGATCTGCGGCCCACCCCCGTGGACGACGACCACCTCGATGCCGATGGAGCGGAGCAGGACGACGTCGTCGGCGAAGGACCGGAGCGCCCGCTCCTCGCCCGCCGAGTCGGCGAGGGCGTTGCCCCCGTACTTGACGACGACGA
Organism: Actinomycetes bacterium; assembly: GCA_021821585.1. Classification (GTDB taxonomy): domain Bacteria; phylum Actinomycetota; class Acidimicrobiia; order Acidimicrobiales; family Bog-793; genus JAKACF01. Next base: position 187 of record JAKACF010000140.1, on the reverse strand, counting down.
CCTTGCCCGAGAAGCGCCGGATGTAGGGCAGCGCCTCGCACAGGACGGACGCCTTCATGGCGGCAGTCGAGGTGTCGCGCCGCCTCACGATCGCCCCATGTTCTCGTCGACGTAGCCGTGGGTGAGGTCGGCGCTCAGGATCTCGCCGCTCCCGTCGCCGAGGCCGAGCTCGCAGAGGATCTCGAAC
>JAKACF010000139.1 GCA_021821585.1 Actinomycetes bacterium | reverse complement strand
CGACAACAGGTCGTTCGCGAGGTCCGGCGGGGCGCTGCGGATGCAGGAGACGGCCGCGTCGACGGTCCTCCTCACCACCTCGGCGACGGCGGGGTTGAGCTCTGAGCTCGAGACGACGACGGTCCGGACCATCCCGTTCGACGCGTCTCGCCCCACCACCTCGACCTTCTTCTCGGGCCCCGGCCAGGCCGAGCCGAGTCGGATCTTGAGCTGCTCGGCGACGGCGGGACTGACGACGAGGTCGAGGGAGCGCAGGCAGGCGTCCCGGACGGCACGATCGAGATCGTCACCGCCGACCGGCACCGACGCGTCCGTGACGACCCCGCCGAGCGCCATCACCGCCACCTCGGTCGTGCCGCCGCCGGCGTCGACGACCATCGTGGCGACCGGCTCGTCGATTCGGAGCCGGAGGCCGATGGCGGCCGCGACGGCGTGATCGATGAAGCCGACGCGCTCGGAACCCGCTCGCTTGAATGCCCGCTCGAGGGCCCTGCGCTGCACGCCGCTCGCGCTGGAAGGGACGCTGACGAGCACCTCCGGGCGGCGGCCCACCTGGCGCCGCAGGCGGGCGAGCAGCGTCTCCACGACGCGATCGGTGAGGTCGAGGTCCTGGAGCTGCCCGCGGACGACCGGGCGGACGAGCTCGATCTCGCCGGCGCCCCGCCGCACCATGTCGAGCGCCTTCGAGCCGAAGGCGACGAGAGAGTGGTCCCGCACGTTCACCGCCGCCACGGTCGGCTCGTCGAGCAGGACCCGGCCCGCCGGGTCGGCGACGAGGGTGCGGGTCGAGCCGAGGTCGACCGCCACTGAGCTCATGAATCCGCTCCCCGGGGCGGGGCGACGGGTTCGAGCCCGTGGGCGGCCGGGCTCCACTCGGCGCCGCCCGGCCAGTGCTCCCGCTTCCAGATGGGGACCGTCGCCTTCAACGTGTCGATCAGGTAACGGCAGGCGTCGAACGCCTCCCCGCGGTGTGGCGAGGAGACCGCGATCACGACGGATGCCTCTCCCGTCGCCACTCGCCCGACCCGATGCCAGATGACGATCTTCCCGAGCTCGGGCCACCGCTTCCGGGCGCTCGCCGCCAGCTCCCGGAAGCGTGGGACGACGTGCTCTTCGTACGCCTCGTAGTCGATCGCCGTCACGCCGGTGCGCTCCTCGGCGTGATCACGCACGAGCCCCGCGAATCCCGTCACGGCACCCCAGCCCGGGCCCCCGACCCACTCGAGAGCTGTGGCGTAGGAGAGGGGGCCACCGGTGAGCGTGAGCCAGTCGCCGTCTCCCACCGCATCGGTCACGCACGCATCGTACGCACGCTCGCACCCCGAGTCGCCCCCGGGGCGGAGGAGGGTCGCGACCCATGGCCACCGGCTGGTTTGTATCCTCTCCCCGTGGTCGAACCCGGCGACGACTTCGACGATTTCCAGGACGAAGGACCGCTGCGACCGCTTCTTCCCCCGGAGGACCGCGTGTGGCGGCACCCCTCGGAGCTCGCGAATCAGCACGCCGGCACCGACCATGCGAAGGTCCTTGCCGCGCGCCGCAAGTGGCTCCAGAGCACGCCCTCGCGTGCAGGTGCGGGCGCGGCGGGCCTCGTCGGAGCGCTGCTCGCCACCGGCGTCGTGCTCATCGGGACTCATCTGACTGCCTGGATGACACGAGCCCACCCTGCGGTCTCCGCCCACTCGCAAACCAAGGTGCTGGCGCTCACGACGGACACGAGCACGACCCTGCCGATGCACACGAGCACCATCGCGGGCCAGCTCGCCAGCCTCTCAGCCGCCCTCGTCAGGGTCCGCGCGGTCGGACCGCACACCACGGTCCTGTCCGACGGCGCCTTCATCTCCCCGAACGGCTACATCGCCGTTGCCGCCTCGGCGATCGCCGGAGCGACCAGCATCTCGGTCGTCCGCTCCGACGGCGAGGAGCTCATCGCCACGGTCGTCGGGCGCGACCAGGCGACGGGCATCGCCGTGTTGCGCATCGCAGGCTCGTCGCTGCCCTGGCTCGAGCTGTCGCCTGATCGACGCCCGCCGCTCGACGACCTCGTCCTCACGGCATGGCGGACCGGCGACCTCAACGTCTCGGTGTCGTCGTTCGCGGCCGCCCCACGCCCCGCCAGCCTCGCCAACGGCCCGGCGCTCTTGCAGGTCTGCCCGCGCTCGCTCGCCCTCGGCGGGGCCCCGATCGGCTCACTCGTCGTGAGGATCGTCGGCGGCGAGAACGAGATCGCCGGCATGGTCGTCGGCCAGGAGAGCGGTCAGGCGGTCGTCGCACCCGGGTGGCTGCTGCAGACGGTCTCCGGGTACCTGATCGCGGACGGTCACGTCATCCACGGCTGGCTCGGCATCACCGGCAGCGCCACCCGCCTCCCGGTCATGCTCGCCGGGCGCGAGAGCCCGCGGCGGACCGCCGACCACCACAAGGCAGGCGTCGCCGTCGCCTCCCGGACGGGTGTCAAGGTCCTCAGCGTGCAGGCGAAGAGCGCGGCGGCGAGGGCGGGCCTCGTGAAAGGTGACATCATCGAAGCCGTGAACGGACAGCGGGTCACGAACATGGCACAGCTCCAAGCGCTGCTCTACCTCATGGCACCGTCGGCCTCGGTGAAACTCGAGGTCATCCACGGCCAGACGGCCTCCGAGGTCAACGCCCGCTTGCAGTCAGCGGCCTGAGGCGACCATGAGCGACCTGCCCACGCCGGGCGGCGGCGGCGACTTCTTCGCGAAGATGCTCGGAGACCTCCTCCGGCTCATGCCACAGGGGTCCGGGTACCAGTGGCAACTCGCCTACCAGCTCGCCGCCAGCGCTGCTGCGGGGGACTCGCCCGATCCGAACCCCGACCCGCGTGAGCGCATCCACCTCGAGGAGCTCAGCAAGATCGCCGAGCTGCACGTGGCCGACGTCACCGGGATGCAGCTCACCCCGAGCGGGCGCAGCCCTCGGCTCGTGCCGACGAGCAAGAGCGAGTGGGCACGGCGCACCCTCGACACCTGGAGGCCGGTCCTCGACAGGCTGAGCCCGGCGCCTCTTGCTCCGCCCCCTCCGACGGAGGAGGAGACCGGAGAGGAGGGTCGCCAGCTGAGCGAGCTGCTCAGCCGCTGGGCCGGGGCGGCCATGCCGATGATGATCGCCATGCAGGTCGGCTCCGCCGTCGGGCACCTCGCCCAGCGCGCCCTCGGCCAGTACGAGGTGCCCCTCGCCCCGGCGGCAGGAGACGAGATCCTCGTCGTCGCCGCCAACCTCGCCGAGGTGGCCTCTGACTGGAGCCTTCCCGCCGACGATCTCTCGCTGTGGCTGTGCGCCCACGAGATGGCGCACCACGCCGTCCTCTCACGACCGCACGTGGCCCAACGGCTGAGCGAGCTCGTCGTCGCCCATGCCGAGACGGTCCGTCCGGACCCCGACGCCTTCCAGTCGCTGCTGAGCGGCGGCGACCTCACCGACCTCTCGTCGATCATGGAGCTGTTCGGCGATCCGACCGCCCTCCAGGCCTCGCTCGAGTCCCCCGAGGTCCAGAGGGTGCGGGCGGAGCTCGACGCACTCGTGGCCACGATCTCCGGCTACGCCGAGCACGTCACCTCCGAGGTCGCCAACCGCCTGATCGGCACGCACGCACCGATCGGCGAGGCGATGCGACGCCGCCGCCTCGGCCGGGGCGCCGGTGAGGAGGTGGCCGAGGGGTTGTTCGGCCTCAGGCTCGACCAGGACAACGTGGACCGCGGGGATCGCTTCGTGGAGGGTGTCCTCGAGCGCTCGGGTGGTGCCGAGCTCGCCCGGCTGTGGGTGGACGCGAGCAGCCTGCCGACACCCTCGGAGGTCGACGCTCCGGGCCTCTGGCTCGCCCGGCTGGAGATCGCCTGATCAGGCCTCCGGCGCCGCCGCCGTCTCCTCCTCGGGGACGCCGAGGTCCCACTCCAGAATGAGGTTCTCGCGCTCGGCGTCGCGGACGATCCGCTCGCGGTTGCGGCGGAACTGCGGATCGTGGGGCGGGAGGAGGACCAGCCGGGCGAGGGCCCGCTGGCGGAACTCCTCGATCACGTTGCGCTCGCCGAACTCGGACTCGACCTCCCAGTGCGGGGCGACCGGGCCGAGGTAGACCATACGGACGTGGCCGCGGGGAGGCTCGGGCGCCTGCTGCTCGTCAGGCTGGTACGACGGCATCGTCATGGACCGTTGCTCCTTGCTCGCTCGAGGGCCGACCCGGAGGACATGGCAGTTTACCAGGGCCGATGTCACCGATCCCCGGGGCGGGACAGTCGACCGGGGTTCTCTCAGCGCCCTCTAAGCAAACGCCGACCATTTCGCCAGACGATGCGCTAACAATGGTTGCCAATGGACACATCGTGGATGGCTCGGGGGAACTGCCGGGAGCAGCCGCCGGACCTGTTCTTCCCGAGCGACGGAGTCGGCGTCGAGGTCGCACGCCGGGTCTGCGCGGACTGTCCCGTAAAGGCGCCCTGCCTCGAGTACGCCATGGAGAATCACATCGACCACGGCGTATGGGGAGGCACCTCGGAGCGGGAGCGGCGGCGCATCGCGCGCCGGCGGCGCCTGGCTGCGGCAGAAGCCGCCAACTGATCGCTGCCGGGCGCCATCTGGCGCCGGCGTGAACGCCACGTGGAGACGGCCCCGGTGATCGAGGCGGTGGTCAACGTCTCCGAGGGCCGCGACCTGAGCGTCGTCAGGCGGATCGGCGACGCCGCCGAAGGCCTCTTGCTCGACACCCACAGCGACCCCTTCCACCACCGCAGCGTCTACACTCTCGCCGGCGAGCCCGAGGAGCTCGAGGCCGCCACGCTGGCACTCGCCCGGCGGACCGTCGCCCTCGTCGACCTCTCCGGGCACCGCGGGGTCCATCCCCGTCTCGGCGCGGTCGACGTCGTGCCCTTCGTGCCCTACGGGGCGCCGTACGAGGTCGCCCTCGCCGCCCGCGACCGGTTCGCCGCCGCCCTCTCCTCCGACGGCGTCCCCTGCTTCCTCTACGGCCCCGAGCGGACGCTGCCCGAGATCCGGCGGCGGGCCTGGGTCAGCCTCTCCCCCGACCTCGGACCGAGGTCGCCGCACCCGACGGCCGGCGCCGCCTGCGTCGGGGTGCGAGGCGTGCTGGTCGCCTACAACCTGGTGGTCGAGGCCACGCTCGAACGGGCTCGCGAGATCGCGAGGGCGCTGCGCGGTCCGTCGGTCCGCGCGCTCGGCCTGCCGCTCGGCGAAGAGGTGCAGGTCTCGTTCAACCTCATCGAGCCGGACCGCGTCGGGCCCGCTCAGATCTATGACGAGGTGGAGCAGCTGGCGCCGATCCGCCGAAGCGAGCTCGTCGGCCTCGTCCCCCGCTCGGTCCTCGAGCAGATCCCCGAGACACGCTGGCGACAGCTCGACCTCGCCGAGGAGCGCACGGTCGAGTCCCGGGTGGCCGCTCGCCGCTGACGGCGAGGTGGATGCGGGATCCCGGGCGGCGGCCCCGGATCGTCGCGACCTGCTCCCCGGCGGAGGATGCGCCCGCCGAGGCGCCCGGCGGGCCGACGTGGTCGCCGAGCGGCCGTCGTGGCGGGTCAGGCCGAGGGGGCGAGGGCGTGGAGCTCCTGCTGGCGCTCGGTCTCGGCGCTCATGACCTCGCGCAGCAGATCCACCGCTTGGAGGACCTTCGGGTAGCGAAGGGAGTAGTGGACGCTGTTGCCCTGCCGCACCGCGATGACGAGCCCGCGGTCGCGGAGGATGGCGAGGTGCTGAGAGGTGTTCGACTGGGGCGACTCGAGCAGCTCGCTCAGCTCCGACACCGTGAGCGGGCCGTCGCGGAGCGCGTAGAGCAGCGAGAGGCGCTTGGGGTCGTTGAGCGCCTTGCACATGCTCGCCGCCAGCTCCTCCAGTTGGCGTCGGAGGCGTGCGTCCACCGGGTTCTCCACCACCCCTCCAGGCTATGGCCTTCCCTGGGGTTCCGCCAAGAACCCGACCCGGCGGGAGTGCCTGGCCGGTGTCACCAAACTGCATGCAGCTCGATGCCAAAAATCCTTGACGCGCCCCCGGCGCGGTGTTAGGAAGGCGACTGCCATCGCATGAGGATATGCGAGGGTACGCATATCGTCACATATCGTCCGGTCGTGAGCCGGTGATCGAGTCCCAAGGGGGGGACGACGATGTCCGAAGTGTTGCCCGCGTCGATACTCGATTGCACGGGTCTGCAGTGCCCGCTGCCGGTCATCAAGACGGCACAGGCCATGAAGGGCCTCGAGGTCGGCCAGGTGCTCGAGCTCCTCGCGACCGACCCCGGCGTCGAGCCCGACATGAAGGCATGGACGTCGAGGACGGGCAACGAGCTGGTCGACATCCGACAGGAGGACAAGGTCTTCCACGTCCTCCTCCGGCGATCCGTGTAGGCCGCCATGTGGACCTCCGAAGACGAGGCCAAGGTCCTCTACGTGCAGACCCACGGGGTGAGCGACCCGGGACGGTCCGCCACGCCCTTCTTCCTTGCCGCCTCGGCTGCGGCGATGGAGTGCGAGGTGGCCATCTACTTCACGATGTACGGCCCCCAACTGCTCCAGCGGGACGTCGTCGACAAGATCGGGCCGAAGGGCGACCGCGGCCAGCCGCTCTCCTACTTCATCAAGCAGGCGACGGACCTCGGTGTGCGCCTGTACGTCTGCCAGCCGTCGCTCGATCTGAACGACCTGCAACTCGAGGACCTCGTCGACGACGTCGAGATGATCGGCGGAGCCGCCTTCAACGATCTCGCGATCCGGGCCGATGCCGTCGTCTCCTTCTGACCCGGCCGGCACCGCCGTGGCCGAGCGGCCCCGTGTTGGCGGAGCCGCCGTCAAGTCCGAGGCGGTTGCCGGCTACGAGGACGTGCCCTACGAGGAGAAGCGCGCGCTCTTCGAGGAGGTGAGGAGCGATCTTCGCTTCCCCGACTACCTCTACGGCTGCTACGAGTGCGGCATCTGCGTGGCCGTCTGCCCATCCGCGCGCTTTTACGACTTCAGCCCGCGGCGGATCGCTCAGGCGGCTGCCCGCCAGGACGTCGAGCTGATCTACCAGCAGATGCAGGAGGACATCTGGGAGTGCTCCCAGTGCTTCTCCTGTCTGCGCTGCCCGCGGGGGAACAACCCGGGCGGGATCATCACCATCATGCGCGAGGTGGCAGTCAACCATGGCCTCGCGTCGGCCAAGGAGGCCCTCGAGGGGTATTCGCGCATCATCTACAAGATCATGTCGACGGGAACCCAGGTCTCCCCCGACATGCTGCAGCCCGACGCCTTCCCTGACTGGGGGCCCGAGGTGGCCGACGTCTCGAACCAGCTCGCCCTGTGGCGGCGGGCGCTCCCCCCCGAGACCCTTCACACGACGTCGACAGGGTGGGACGTGTCCGACCGGACGCTCATCGAGCTGTACCTGATCTGGCTCGAGACCGGAGCGCTCGACATGATCAGGGACGTCGACGAGGGTCTCCACATGATCCTCGAGGAGGTCATGGAGGAGCGCCTCGAGGAAGAGGGGATCGAGCGGTGACCTCGCCCTCCCGCCCCGCCCGTAGGAAACGACCCCACCGACAGCCAAGGGAGGACCGATGCCGATCCCTGTCGAGGTGATGCTGAAGAAGAAGGAGCGCTTCGAGCGGGATCCCGACACGATCCCCGCCGACTTCCACGACGAGCTCTTCCGCCTCGAGGCGGAGGGGGAGCTGATCGTCCAGAGGATCCCCGACGGCCAACCCGTCGTGGAGGTGCCGACGAAGTACGGCCGCCCCAAGCGCGTGCCGAAGGGCCACCTCTGGCACCACAAGTCCTGTGGGCAGTGCGGGCAC
>JAKACF010000138.1 GCA_021821585.1 Actinomycetes bacterium | reverse complement strand
CCACGGCGGCCGGCGCTTCCACGGCCCGGTCCGCCTCGACGACGAGGTCGTCACGATCCTCGAGTCGCTCCTCCCCCTCGCTCCCCTCCACCAGGGCGCCTCGCTCGAGGCCGTCCGCCTCGTCCGAGAAGAGCGGCCAGACGAGGTCGCCGTCGGCTGCTTCGACACCGGTCTGTTCGCCGACATGCCGGCCGCGGCCTCCACCTACGCCCTGCCGGCACGCTGGCGCGAGCGCTACGGCCTGCACCGCTACGGCTTCCACGGCCTCTCGCACGGGTGGTCCGTCCGCCGAGTGCCGGAGCTGCTCGGCCGAGACGAGCCTGTCGGCCGCCTCGTGAGCTGCCATCTCGGGTCGGGCGCCTCGGTCGCCGCCATCGCGTCGGGTCGCGCCGTCGACACGACGATGGGCTTCACCCCCCTCGAAGGGCTCGTGATGGCGACGCGGTCGGGCTCGGTCGACCCCGGGCTCGTCACCTACCTGCTCCGCCAGGGAATCGGGCTCGAGGAGCTCGACGACGCCCTCGAGCGCCACTCGGGCCTCGTCGCCCTCGCCGGCACCGGAGACATGCGCACCCTGCTCGACCGGTTGGAGACGGGCGAGAAGGCGGCCGAGGCGGCGCTCGGGGTCTACCTCCACCACCTCGTCGCCGGAGTGGCCGCCATGGCGGCGGCCCTCGGCGGGCTCGACGTCCTCTCGTTCACCGGCGGGGTCGGTGAGCGCGCCGCCGAGGTACGGCGCCGCGCCGCTGCCCGGCTCTCCTTCCTCGGCGTCACCCTCGACGAGGAGGCCAACGCTGCTCTGAGCGGCGAGGGCGAGGTCGGCGCCGCCGGCGCGGCCGTGCGGACCGTGGTCGTCTCGGCGCGTGAGGACCTCGAGATCGCCCGACTCGTCGAGTCGGTGCTCGACCAGGCGGGGTCCTTCGGCTCTGACGCCCGCGGGCTCGGGTGGCGAGAGTAAGCGGCGTGGAGACCGCGCTCGCGGTCGAGGCCGACCGGTTGTCCAAGCGCTTCGGTGACCTCGAGGCGGTCCGCGGCATCAGCTTCAGTGTCGAGCAGGGCGAGGCCTTCGGCCTGCTCGGGCCGAACGGGGCGGGGAAGTCGACGACCATCTCGATGCTCTGCACCCTGCTCCGGCCGAGCGGTGGGAGGGCGAGGGTCGCCGGCGCCGACGTCGTCACCGAGACTGCCGCCGTCCGCCGCCGGATCGGGCTCGTCTTCCAGGACCCGACGCTCGACGACTACCTGACTGCCGAGGAGAACCTCCGCTTCCACGGGGAGCTCTACGGTGTGCCCGCCACACTGTTGCGGGACCGCATCGCCGAGGTGCTCGAGATGGTGGAGCTCTCCGAGCGGCGTGGCGACATCGTCCGCAGCTTCTCGGGCGGGATGCGGCGCCGCCTCGAGATCGCCCGCGGCCTTCTCCACTCGCCCCGAGTGCTCTTCCTCGACGAGCCGACGGTCGGGCTCGACCCCCAGACGCGGGCCCACATCTGGTCCTACATCGAGACTCTTCGCGAGGCGGAGCAGATCACGATCTTCCTCACGACGCACTACATGGAGGAGGCCGAGCACTGCGAGCGGATCGCCATCATCGACCACGGCGAGATCGCCGTCCTCGACACCCCCGAGCGGCTGAAGGAGTCCGTGGCCGAGGACCGTGTCGAGATCGGCGTCACCGACCCACCGGCCGCCGTCAGGGTTCTCTCCGACCGCTTCGGCCTCCAGGCGACGGTGCTCGAGGGTGCGGTCGTCTTCCAGACCAGGGAGGCGGAGGGCTTCGTCCCCCGGCTGTTCGGGGAGAGCGGCCTCGCCATCTCCTGGGTACGCGTGGCCCGCCCGAGCCTCGACGACGTCTTCATGGCCTACACCGGGCGGACGATCCGGGAGGCCGAGGCGAGCGGGGCCGAGCGGCTCGGGCCCGCCTGGCGGGCACGGGCAGGCCGGCGGTGAGGGCGGCCGAGCGGGCGGGGGAGGCCGTCCCCGCCCCGCTCCGACCGGTGCCCGTGAGGGAGGCCGGCGGCAGCCTCTTGTCGGACCTGAGAGGTATCTGGGTCGTCTGGCACCGGGAGCTGCTGCGGTTCTCGCGGGATCGCACGCGGATGATCACCTCCCTCGTCCAGCCGGTCCTCTTCCTCTTCGTCCTCGGGACGGGGCTCTCGACGATCGCGAGGACCTCTGACATCGGCGTCAGCTTCAAGACCTTCATGTTCCCGGGCATCATCGGGATGACGGTCCTGTTCACCGCCGTCTTCTCGGCCATCTCGATCGTCTGGGACCGGGAGTTCGGCTTCCTCAGGGAGATGCTCGTCGCCCCCGTCGCCCGCTGGGCGATCGTCCTCGGCAAGTGCCTCGGCGGGGCCAGCGTGGCGACCGCCCAGGGGATCGTCTTCCTGGCCCTGGCGGGGGCCGTCGGTGTCCCCTACAACCCGCTCATGCTGCTCGCCATCATCGGCGAGATGGCCCTCATGGCCTTCACCCTCACGGGCTTCGGCGTCCTGCTCGCCTCCCGGATGCAGCAGATGCAGTCGTTCCAGGTGGTCGTCCAATTCTTCGTGATGCCGATGTTCTTCCTCTCCGGCGCCATGTTCCCGCTCGTGGGGCTCCCCGCCTGGCTCGCCGCCCTCACCAAGATCGACCCGCTCAGCTACGCCGTCGACCCGCTCCGGCGGACGATCTTCGCCGAGCTCCACCTCTCCCCGGCCGCCAGCAGGGTCCTCGACCCGGGCATCAGCTGGAACGGGTGGCGCCTCCCCGTGGGCGTCGAGCTCCTCATCGTCGCCGCCATGGCGGTCGTCCTCGTCGGGAGCGCCATGTTCGCCTTCTCGCGGGCCGAGTAGGCCTCAGATCGTCTCCGGCTCCATGACGATCGCCCCGCAGGGGCACTCGGCGACGCAGAGGCCGCACCCCTTGCAGTAGTCGTAGTCGAAGGCGTACCGCTTGCCCGGGCCGAGCTTCACCACGGCGTTGTCGGGGCAGACCCCGAAGCAGTTGTCGCACTCGAAGCAGTTCCCGCACGACAGGCACCTGCGGGCCTCGAACAGGGCGTTGTCGGCGTCGAGCCCGCCGACGACCTCGTCGAAGGTGGAGGCTCGCCGAGCCGTCTCGAGCTCGGGCTGGACCGTCTTCGGCGCGTCGGCGTAGTACCAGGTGTTGAGGCGGTCGAAGCCGGCGAGCTCGTGGCGCCCCGGGCGGGTGTAGCGCTCCCCTCTCAAGAAGGCGTCGATCGAGCGGGCCGCCCGCTTGCCGTGGCCGATGGCCACGGTGACCGTCCGCTCGGCCGGCACCATGTCGCCCCCGGCGAAGACGCCGGGGTGGCCGGTCATCATGTCCTCGCCCACCTCGAGCCCGCCGTCTCGCACCGAGACGTCGTCGAGCTCGGCGACCGCCGACAGGTCGGTCTCCTGGCCGAGGGCGAGGACGACGGTGTCGGCCCCGAGGGTCTCGTACTCCCCGGTCGGCTGGGGGAAGCCGGTGTCGTCGAGGGTCATCTTCTCGATCACGACCGAGCCGTCCTCGACCCGCTCGATCGTCGAGAGCCAGCTCATCGTGATCCCCTCGGCGAGGGCCTCCTCGAGCTCGCTCTCGTGCGCCGGCATCCTGTCGCGGGTCCGCCGGTAGACGATGACGGCGTCGCTCGCACCGAGGCGCTTGGCGGTCCGGGCGCTGTCCATGGCGGTGTTCCCGCCGCCGTAGACGACGACGCGGCGCCCGAGGCTCGGAGGGTCCGCCCCCTCGGCGCTGCGGAGGAACGAGACGGCGTCGAGGATGCGGGCCGAGTCGGCCGCCGGCAGGTAGGCGCGGCGCGAGAGCTGCGCCCCGAGTGCGAGGAAGACGGCGTCGAAGCCGCCCTCGTCCTTCGCCCGGAGGACGTCGGTCACCCGCCTACGGACCTCGATCCGCACGCCGAGCGAGGCGATCCGCCCGATCTCGGCGTCGAGGACCTCGCGGGGCAGGCGGTACTTCGGGATCCCGTAGCGCATCATCCCGCCGGCCTCCGGCGCCGCCTCGTGGATCGTCACGTCGTGGCCGAGGCGGGCGAGGTGGTAGGCGGCCGACAGCCCCGAGGGCCCCGACCCGACGACGAGCACGCGGCGCCCGGACGGCGGGAGGACGGGCTCGGTCTCGTAGCCCGCCTCGAGGGCGCGGTCGCCGAGGAAGCGCTCGACGGCGTGGATGCCGACCGCCTCGTCGAGCTCGGCCCGGTTGCAGGCGGTCTCGCAGGGGTGGTAGCAGACGCGCCCGCAGACGGCCGGGAGCGGGTTGTCCTTCGCGAGGAGGCGCCAGGCGGCCTCGTAGTCCCCCTCCTCGGCGTGGTAAAGCCAGCCCTGGATGTTCTCGCCGGCCGGGCACCCGTCGTTGCACGGCGGCATGCGGTCGACGTAGACCGGCCGCTCCACCCGCCAGGAGCCGGTGTGGTTGGCGAGGCTCGAGCCCACCTCGAGGGTGATGGCGAACGGCTTCTGCATCATCTCGCCCCCGACGCCACGGGCTCGGCCAGAAGGCCGAAGCGCTCGATGTTGGCGTCCGCCATCTCCTGGATGGCCGCCACGAGGTCGGGGCGGCCGTGCTCCCCGAACAGGTGCTTGTAGCGGCCCTGAGGGCGCAGGTACTCCTCGACGGGCACCTTCCTTCGGATCGGCCGGACGTCGACGACGCGGCCGTGCTCGGCCTCGAAGAGCGGGAACAGCCCGCTCTCGGACGCCAGGCGGGCGAGGCGGACGGTGTCGGAGGAGGCGGCCTGCCAGCCGAGCGGGCAGGGGACGAGCACGTGGACGTAGCGGGCGCCCCGCAGGCCCATCGCCCGCTCGACCTTGCGCTCGAGGTCGTGCAGCTCGGCGACGCTGGCGGTGGCGACGTAGGGGATCTCGTGGGCGACGGCCAGCATCGGCACGTTCTTGCCCTGGCCGAAGACGTTGCCGGGCTCGTCGCCGATCGCCTCGGTCGTGGCGGTGCGGGCCGCCGGCGGCGTGGCGCCCGAGCGCTGGACGCCCGTGTTCATGTAGGCCTCGTTGTCGTAGCAGATGAACAGGACGTCGTCGTTGCGCTCGAACATCCCCGACAGCGCCCCGAAGCCGATGTCGACGGTGCCGCCGTCGCCCGCCTGGGCGACGACGCGCACGTCGGTGCGCCCCTTGGCCTTCAAGGCGGCCGCCATGCCCGTCGCCACCGCCGGCGCGTTGCCGAAGAGCGAGTGGATCCACGGGATCTGCCAGGACGTCTCCGGGTAAGGGGTCGAGAAGACCTCGAGGCAGCCCGTCGCATTGGCGGCGACGAGGCGGCCCCCCGCCGCCCGCATGGCGGCGTCGAGGGCGTAGCGGGCGCCGAGTGCCTCGCCGCAGCCCTGGCAGGCCCGGTGCCCCGAGGTGAGGGAGTTCGACCGCCCGGTGTCGGACTGCACCGTCCGCTCGTCCCGGCCGAGCAGGCGGTTGCCGACGGCGAAGCTGCCGACTTGGTAGAACTTGACTGGCTCGTAGCCCATGGCGCTCCTCAGCCGATCCGGGTGGAGGCGACCCCGAGGTCGCGCAGCAGGTTCTCGGCGCTCGGCCCGGAGCGGCGGGTGGCGTCCATCCGCCGGAGCTCCCGCTCGACGAGGCCGCGGTCGAGGTCGAGGAAGGTGAAGTCCGGGAGCCGCCCCTCGCTCGCCTCGGCGAGCATCCGGCGGAGCGAGGCCTCGGTGATCGGGCGCCCGCCGAGCCCGGCGACGACGTCGTGCACCCTCGGCCCCTGCCTCCCGGACCGCCCGAGGGCGAGGGCGACGTCCGCCCCGAGGATGCCGTGCCCGCCGATCGAGAAGGCCTTCTCGATCACGACCACACGCCTCGCCCCCGACAGCGCCTCGGCGATGGCGGCGGCCGGGAAGGGGCGGAACGTGCTCACCCCGAGCACCCCGAGGCGGCGCCCCTCCTCGCGCAGCGAGTCGACGGCGTCCTTCAGCGTGCCGAGCACCGAGCCGAGGGCGAGGACGACCGTCTCGGCGTCCTCCATGCGGTAGGGGTGGACGAGGCCGCCGCTTCGGCGGCCGAAGGCGGCCGCGAACTCGGCCGCGAGGCTCGGGATCCTGGCGAGGGCCTGCAGCTGCAGGGCGTGGGCGAGGTAGCGGACCTCGGTGAAGGCCTCCGGTCCGACCATGGCCCCGATCGTCACGGGGTCGTCGGGGTCGAGCACCTGGCGGGGTTCGAAGGGCGGGAGGAAGGAGTCGACCTGCTCCTGCTCGGGCAGGTCCACCCGCTCGACGGCGTGGGTGAGGACGAAGCCGTCGACGCACACCATGACCGGCACCGACAGCTCCTCGGCGAGCCGGAAGGCGAGGATGTGGAGGTCGGCCGCCTCCTGGTTGGTCTCGGCGAAGAGCTGGATCCAGCCCGAGTCCCGCACCGACATGGCGTCGGAGTGGTCGTTCCAGATGTTGATCGGCGCGCCGATCGCCCGGTTGGCGACCGTCATCACGATCGGGAGGCCGAGTCCGGCCGCGTTGTAGACCGCCTCGGTCATGAACAACAGCCCCTGGCTGGCGGTTGCCGTGTAGGCCCTCGCGCCCATGGCGGAGGCGCCGATCGAGACGGACATGGCGGCGAACTCGGACTCGACGTTGATGAATTCGCACGAGCCGAGGCGGCCGGCCTTCACCATGGCCCCGACGGCCTCGATGATGTGGGTCTGGGGGGAGATGGGGTAGGCGCAGACGACCTCGGGGCGGCACAGCCCGACCGCCTCGGCGACCGCCCTCGAACCCTCAATCTGGGTGAGCACCGACCCTCGCCTCCTCTCTCACATAGGCGGCGGCCTCGCGGGCGGCCGCCGCGTTGCCCTCGGCGAGCGTGCCGGAGAAGCGCCGCCCGATGGCGGCCGTCACCGACTCGACACCGACGGCCCCGGTGAGCACGGCGAAGCCGCCGAGCAGGACGGCGTTCGGGAGCGGCCGCCCGAGGTGCCGGAGGGCCATCTCGGTGGCGGGCACCGTGACGAGCCGGCCGGGGCGGAAGCGCCCGAGGAGCTCGCCGAGGCCGAGCTCCTCGATGCTGCGGGAGGTGTTGACGAGGACGTAGCCCTCCGGTCCGACGCCGGCGAAGAGGTCCACCTGGTGCACGAGCGTCGCGTCCTGGACGACGAGGGCGTCGGGCTCCTCCACCGGGGCCCGGGTGCGGATCTCCCCCTCGGAGATCCTGCAGTAGGAGACCACAGGGGCGCCCGTCCGCTCAGAGCCGAAGCTCGGGAAGGCCTGCGACCACCGGCCGTCCAGGAAGGCCGCCACCGAGAGCAGCTCCGCCGCCGTCACCACCCCCTGTCCACCCCGCCCGTGGAACCTGACCTGGAACATCCCCCGGCTCACCAGCCTCTCGGCGCTCGTCTCCTGCGACAGCCTTATCGGCGGCCCGCGGCGGGTGTTAGGGCCGATGGTCACATGCGCCCGGGCCCGAGGTCACCTCCCGGTGTGACCCGGCCCGCCGTGCGGGTAACACCAAACCGGGGCCGACCGCCCCGCCCGGGAGCGGGCCGGACGACGGGCGAGAACCACGACGTGGACGAGCACACATCGCACTGGAGCGACCACGAGGTGACCGAGCCGGTCGGGCCGCCGCTGCTCGGCGAGGACGGCAAGGAGGGCTTCCGCTCGGTGCTGGCCGAGTCCCAGGAGCTCCTCGAGGCGGCCGGGCTCCTCTTCGCGGTGGTGGGCGGCGTCCCCACCTCGGTCTACGGGCGGCCGCGGTGGACCCACGACGTCGACGTCTTCCTCCGCCCGCACGACGCCCGCCGGGCGCTCGATGCCTTCGCCAAGGCCGGCTTCGACACCGCCCGCCCGAA
>JAKACF010000137.1 GCA_021821585.1 Actinomycetes bacterium | reverse complement strand
GCGGCGCGCCTCCGCCTCGACGTCGTCTGCCAGCGTCTCGAGCTCTCTCGCCTCGGGTGCGTCCACGGTCAGCTCTGCCCCTTCGGTACGGGCGCGGCCGTACCCGGCAACACGCGGTTGCCAAACTTCCCCGGCCGGCGGTGACGGCCGGGCGAGGCGCCCGCGGTGGCGGGCGGCCGACCAGGAGCGCCACCGTCGCTCCCTCGGTGGCGGGTCGTGGAAAGAGAAGCGCGAGCGCGCCGCGTCGGGGCAGCCCCGGCGGCGGCCGCGTGCAGTGAAGGGACAGTGGGTATTGCTCCCGTCATGGGTGACGGGGTTGCCGAGAGGGGCCGCTGACCTTGCCGGGCAGGTGGAGGACGCAGTCGATCAGCATGCAGTCGCTGCTGGTCGAGGCCTGCTGGAGACCGATGGAGAGCGACGTCGCCGGGGACTTCCACGACCTGGTCGACCTGAAGGACGGCCGGGCGGCGGTCGTGATCGGCGACGTCGCCGGCGTCGGGCTCGCCGCCGCCGAGCACGCGGATGACCTGAGGGCCGAGCTCAGCCGGCTCTTCCGCCGGACCGACGACCCGGCCGAGGCCCTCTCGTTGCTCGACGACTGCATCGAGCGCGGGTCGGAGGAGTTCTACTCGACCCTCGCCTGCGCCGTGGTGGACCCCGCCTCGTCGCGGGTCGTCCTCGCCAGCGCGGGGCACCCGCCCATCGTGATGGCGGACGGGCTCGAGACCCGCTTCCTCGAGGGCACGGTCGGTCCGCCGGTCGGCCTGAAGGGGGTGCGGCGAGCCACCACCTATTCGGTCGACGGGGATGCTGCGCTGTTCTTGTACACCGACGGCCTCGTCGAGCGGCGGGACCGCTCGCTCGACGACACCCTCGAGGTCCTCCTGCACGCCGGGCGTGGCATGCACGGTGCCGTAGCCTCGGCGGCCGAGCTCGCCCGCCGGGCGACCGCCCGCCTCGGCCAGCCCACCGACGACGCCACCGTCGTGTCGGTCCGCATGCTGACCGGAGGCGTCCGTGCCTCGCTCGGCACGGGGCCGGTGGCGAGCCGTGCCCGGGTCGTGCTCCGCCTCTACCTCGACTCACGCGACCTCCGCTCGGCGCGCACCGAGTCCATCGTGAACGAGCTGGCCCTGCAGGCCCGGGACGAGTTCGACCTCGTCACCGAGGTCGTCGACGTGAGCCAGCCCGGCGCGGACACCGGCCGCGACGGCGTGCTCGCCGCCCCGAGCATCGTGCGGGTCGAGCCCGAGCCGAAGGTCCGCGTGGTCGGGACCGTCCGCTCGGTGGCCGAGCTCGCCGGCGCCCTTCAGCTCCCGCTCACCGAGGAGGACCCGTAGATGCGCCAGACGTCCCATCCGATCGAACGGCTCAGGTCCGGCATCCCCGGCCTCAACCTCATCACGCACGGGGGACTGCCCCGCAACCGGCTGACGCTCGTGGCGGGCACCGCCGGGAGCGGCAAGACGGTCTTCGCGGCCCAGTTCCTCGCCTCGGGGATCGTCGGCGAGGGCGCGCCGGGCATCTTCGTCACCTTCGAAGAGCGGCCCGAGGCGATCCGGCGCAACATGGCGTCGCTCGGCTGGGACATCGCCGCCTGGGAGGCGGAGGGGAAGTGGTGCTTCGTCGACGCCTCTCCCCAGCACCAGATGGAGACCGTCTTCACGGGAGGCGAGTACGACCTCGGGCCCCTGCTCGCCCGCATCTCGTCCGCCATCGAGCAGGTCGGTGCCGCCCGCGTCGCCTTCGACTCGGTGGGCTCGCTCATGAGCCAGTTCGACAACGGCACGATGGCCCCTGCCCGCCACGCCCTGTTCCAGATGGCGACGACCCTCGAGCAAGCCGGCGTGACCACGGTGATGACCTCCGAGCGGTCAGAGGACTATGGGCCGATCACGACACTCGGTTTCGAGGAGTTCGTCGCCGACAACGTCGTCATCCTGCGCAACGCCCTCGACGGCGAGAAGCGCCGTCGGACGATCGAGGTGCTGAAGATGCGGGGAGGCTCGCATCTGAAGGGAGAGCACCTGTTCACGCTGCTCGACGGGGAAGGGATCGTGGTCGTCCCGGTGGCGATCTCGTCGATCGGCTACGCCAGCTCCACCCGGCGGCTGAGCTGCGGCGTCGAGCCCCTCGACACGATGCTCGGTGGCGGGCTGTTCGAGAAGTCGCTCTGGCTCGTGGCCGGGGCGACCGGGACGGGCAAGTCACTGCTGGCGGCGCAGTTCGTGGCGGGCGGCGTCCGGGCGGGGGAGCGGTGCCTGCTCCACTCCTTCGAGGAGAGCCACGACCAGCTCGTCCGCAACGGGAGGGCCTGGGGCATCGACCTCGAGGAGATGGAGTCCGACGGCAGGCTCCGCATCGTCGCCGAGGCACCCGAGGCGGCCTCCCTCGAGGACCACCTGCAGCGGATGAAGGCGAACATCGAGAAGTTCGTCCCCGACCGCGTGGCCATCGACAGCCTGAGCGCGCTGCAGCGGATCGCGACGGTGAAGAGCTTTCGCGAGTATGTCCTCGGACTCACCATCCACATGAAGCTCCGGTCCATGCTCGGCATGGTGACGAGCATCGGCGGCGACCTCCTCTCCTCGGACTCCTCGAGCGACCTCCACGTCTCGACGATCAGCGACGCCATCACACTGCTCCACTACGTCCCGCTCGGCGGTGAGATGCGGCGGGCCGTCCAGGTGCTGAAGATGCGGGGCTCGGACCACGACAAGGCGCTGCGGGAGTTCCGCATCACCGCGTCGGGCATGGAGGTCGGCGAGCCGGTGCCGGACGCCTCGCTGCTGTTCTGAACGACCCGGGAACGACGTCCGGGGGCGTCGGGCACGATGGGAGGGTGCTCGCCGTCCCGCGCTCGTGGTCCGACCTCACCCCGTCGTGGGCGACGGCCGCCCTCTCGACCCGCTACCCCGGGGCCGTGGTCTCCGGGGTCGAGCTCGGCCCCGTCGAGGACGGCACGAACCGGCGGGCGCGCGTGACCCTGTCGTACTCGGGAGGGTCCGGTCCGCCCTCGGTCTTCGTGAAGTCCGGAGGCCGCCTGCTCCATCGCCTGGCGCTCGTCGCCCTCCGGGCGCTCGGAACAGAGGCGCGTCTTGCTGCCTCGGCCGAGACCCTCCGGATCGAGCACCCCCGCTTGCTCGGCGGTGGCGTCGACGCCGCCCGGCTCGCCACGGTCGTCGTCATGGAGGACCTGGCGACCCTCGGCGGATCGCCCAACGCGGCGACGAAGGCGCTCAGCGTGCCGGAGGTCCGCTCGGGGCTGTCCGAGCTCGCCTCCTTGCACGCCGCCTACTGGGACCGACCCCTGCCCTCCAGCCTCTCGTTCCTCCGGCCCTGGCGGCTCGGTCGCCTCCTCGCCCCCGTCTCCCTCGCCAGCCTCTCGAGGGGTCTGCGACGGCTCGATGAGCTCGGGCAGCGGAACGTCCTGCCGGTCCCGGCCACGGCCGGGAGGCTCGAGCGCCAGTTCCGCGCCAGCGCCCGCCGGGCCGCAGGCGGGCCGGTCACCGTCCTGCACGGCGACCCGCACCCCGGCAACACCTACGCCTTGGCCGGCGGGCGGACCGGCTTTTACGACTGGCAGCTCGTCCGGGTCGGAAACTGGTCGCACGACGTGGGGTACTTCCTCGTCGGGAGCCTCGGTGCCGAGGAGCGGCGTGCCCATGAGACCGGCCTCCTCGAGGGCTACCTCGACGCCCTGGCGTCCCATGGGGTGGACCCGCCGGACCGGACGGTGGCCCTCGAGGCCTACCGTGCCGCTCCCGCCTTCGGGCTCGCCACATGGCTCCACACGTTGGCAGCCGGCAGCTTCCAGCCGACCGACGTCTGCCTGGCGACGATCACCCGCTTCGCCGCCGCCTACGACGACCTCGGCACCCACCGGTCGCCGGGATGAGGCCGTGACGGCGGTGCGGGGCGGCTGCCAAGCTGGGTCATGGCCCCCCTGCTCCTCGACGACGACGGCGTGACGGCCAGGCTCGCGCCACGGCGTGCCGTCGCCGCCATGCGCACGGCCGTGCTGGCGGTGGAGCGGGGAGAGATCGAGGCACCGCCGAGGGCGGCGGTGCAGTTCGCTTCCGGCCGCCTCGTGTTCACCTGCGGCGCCCGGACGGGCCGGTGGTACGGCTACCGCTCCTATGACTCCTTCGAGACGGACCCGGGCGAGGAGGTCGTCGTCCTGCACGACTGGTCATCGGGCAGGGTCCGGGCCGTGGCCACCGGCCGGGCGCTCGGGCCCCTTCGAACCGGGGCGATCGGCGGGCTCGCCGTCGACCTGCTCGCGCGGCCGGACGCCCAGCATCTCGGCCTCGTCGGAAGCGGCCGGCAGGCCTGGACCCAGCTCTGGGCAGCGAACGCCGTGCGCCGGCTCGAGAGTGTCACCGTCTACAGCCGGAGCGCCGAGCGCCGCCGGCGCTTCGTGCAGCGGGCCGAGCGCGAGCTCGGACTGGTGGTCCGGGACGCCCCGAGCGCGAAGGAGGCGGTGTCCGGCTGTGACCTCGTCGTGCTCGCCACCTCGAGCGGCGCGCCCGTCATCGACCCGGCCTGGGTGGGAGAGGGATGCCACGTCACGACGCTCGGACCGAAGCAGGCCGGCCGGGCCGAGTTCGACCACCTCCTGGCCGAGCGGGCCGACGTCGTCGCCACCGACTCGATCGCCCAGGCCCGTAGCTACGATCCGCCCTTCGTGCTGGCCGGAACGGCGCAGATGGACCGTCTCGTCTCCCTCTCCGCGCTGGCCGCTGGCGCCGTGCCGGGCCGGACCGCCGACAGCCAGGTCACGCTCTTCTGCTCGGTGGGCCTGGCCGGCACCGAGGTCCTCCTGCTGTCGGAGATCCTCGAGCAGCTCGAGGCCGAGGCCGGCTCTCCTCCAGCCGGGTGAGCGTTCCTCCGCCGCGCGGGGGCCGGCGCTGGACCTTCGCGGGCGCGTCACCGCAGCTCCTGAGCGCGCCGGAGGGACGGTGCCGCTGTCGGGCGCCCGATGGGTCTTTCGGCCCTGGGCAGGCGAGCCCGGAGCGCCCATAGTGCAGCCCAACCCGGCACGGGAGGGGAGGCGGACATGCCAGAGACCACGGGCGCGCTCGAGGGCATCGGGAGGAACCGGTGAGCCGGGTGGTCGTGCTCGGCGCCGGCATCTCGGGTCATACGGCGGCCGCCTTCCTCCGGCGGTGGCTCCCGGCCCGGGACACGGTCACCGTCGTCTCGCCGAGCCCCGACTACAACTGGATCCCCTCCAACATCTGGGTCGGTGTCGGCCTCATGGGCCGCGAGCAGGTGACCTTCCCCCTCGCCCCGGTCTACGAGCGCCACGGGATCGAGTTCGTCCAGGCCTACGCGAGGGAGCTCCACCCGGAGGGTGACCTCGCCTCACCCCGCCCCTACGTCTCGGTGGAGCCGGTGCCCGGAAACCCCGGGGCCGCCCTCGAGAAGGTGCCCTACGACTTCCTCGTCAACGCCACGGGTCCCCGCCTCCGCTTCGACCGCACCGACGGCCTCGGCCCGGAGGGGAACAGCCACTCGGTCTGCACGGTGGACGACGCCCTGTCGACCTCGGCCGCCTTCGACGAGGCCGTCGCACGGATGAGGCGGGGGGAGCGGCAGCGCTTCGTCGTCGGCGTCGGGCACGGTACCTGCACCTGCGAGGGCGCCGCCTTCGAGTACATCGTCAACCTCGAGTTCGAGCTTCGCGCCCGCAAGGTGAGGGACAAGGCCGACATCGTCTGGATCACCAACGAGTACGAGCTCGGGGACTTCGGCATGGGGGGGATGCACCTGCGCAGGAGCGGCTACGTCGTCCCGTCGCACCTGTTCACCGCCTCGCTGTTCGCCGAGCGGGGCATCCGCTGGATCACCCGGGCGCATGTGGAGAAGGTGGCGCCGGGTGTCCTCGCCTACGAGACGCTCGACGGTGCGGAGCGCGAGGAGCCCTTCGACTTCGCCATGCTCCTGCCGCCCTTCTCGGGCGTCGGGCTCAAGTCCTACGACCGCGAGGGGGCCGACATCACCGAGCGGCTGTTCCTCCCGAACGACTTCATGCGGGTGGACGCGGACTACACGGCCAAGGGCTACGAGGACTGGTCCGCCGACGACTGGCCGCGGACCTACCAGTCTCCTGCCTATCCCAACCTGTTCGCGGCGGGCATCGCCTTCGCCCCGCCGCACGGCATCTCCCGCCCGCACACGAGCCCGAAGGGCACGCTCATCGCGCCCGCACCACCACGCACGGGGATGCCGTCGGCCGAGATCGGCAAGGCGGTCGCCCGGAGCATCGTCGGCATGGTGAAGGGCTCGTCGGTGCCGACAGCCGAGGCCTCGATGGCCGAGATGGGCGCCGCCTGCGTGGCGTCGGCCGGCGCCAACCCCTTCACCGGGACGGCGGTGTCGATGACCGTCTACCCGATCGTGCCGGACTTCGCCCGCTTCCCCGACTACGGCCGCGACGTCGACAAGACCTTCGGGGAGATCGGCCTCGCCGGGCACTGGATCAAGATCCTTCTCCACCACCTGTTCCTGTACAAGGCGAGGATGCGGCCCGGCTGGCCGCTGATCCCGGAGTAGCGAGCCATGAGCGACCATCCCGTCTCCCTCACCGACGAGGAGCTGACCTACGTCACGCGCCCGACCGCATGGACGGTGTTCATGCGGACCTTCGTCCCCTGGCAGGTCTGGCGCTTCCTGCGCATCAACCTGAAGATGGTGGACATGATCCTGCACCGTCCCGAGCGGCGCCCGCGCTCGTGAGGGGGCGGCGCCGCACCGTCAGGACCTGAACGAGACCTGCGTCCAGGTGTGCCCTCCGTCGTTCGACTCGTACATGAGACCGGTCTTCTCTCCGGTGCCCTTGGAGAAGATGACGTAGGCCCTGGAGGGATCGCTGTATCCGGCGAAGGTCACGAAGGATCCGGTCTTCCCCGTCAGCACCGTCTGGAAGCTCGTCCCGCCGTCGGTCGTGAGGGCGACGCCTGACTGCCCACCGGCCGGCCAGGCGAGGGCGGTCGTGGCCGACACCGGCGCGAGGTCGAGGCCGTTCGAGAACTCCGTCGAGGAGCGCACGGGGGACCACGTCGCCCCGGCGTCGGTCGAGAGCGAAGGCGACGCCATCATGCCGGTGGGGCAGGCGGCCCAGATGACGGCCGGGTCGGAGATGGCGAGCTCGCCCCGCCCGCCGAGCCCCGGGTTGCAGGGCGAGGTCTCGACGCTGAAGCTCGACCCTCCGTCAGTCGAGAGGAGGAAGTCCACGGGCTGGGCGCCCGTGCTGCTCGCCGGCCCGTTCGAGACGAGCACCGTGGTCCCCTGCACCGAGAGGCTCGCCCCGAACGTCAGCTTCTCCGGGAGCGTCACCGCCCGCCAGGAGCCACCAGGAAAGGGGGTGTTGAGCATGAATCCCGGAAGGGCGTTCTGGAACAGCTGGACCTGCCCCTGGCAGCCGGCAGAGGAGGGGGAGCACCTCACGAGGGCATCGGCCCGGCCGCCGGCGATCTGGAGCTCGCTCACCTCGCCCGGCATCGACTCTGCGGTCCAGGTGGCACCGCCGTCGGTGGTGACGGCGAGGCCCGGGCCGTAGACGAAGCCGTCGGCGGAGTTGCCGAAGGCGATCCCGGACACCTGCCCGAGGGTGCCGGGCAGCAGGTGGACGCTGAAGTGCGCCCCCCCGTCGCTCGTCGCCAGCACCTCGCTGCAGCGACCGCTCTGGCAGGGTGCGGTCCCGAGCACCCACCACTGGGCCAGGCTGACGGCGGAGAACGAGATCGGGTCGAAGCCCGAGATGATCGGTGCCGGCAGCGTCGTCGAGGTGGACGTCGTGCTGGTGGCGGTCGTGGCGTGCGGGCGGGGCGCGGTGCTGGTGC
>JAKACF010000001.1 GCA_021821585.1 Actinomycetes bacterium | reverse complement strand
GGGCACCGTCCAGAGCCCGGGGACCTCCCTCCAGGTGTCCGAGACGATCCAGATGACGAGCGTCGTCCCGCAGATGACGAGGACGTCGCCAACCTCGACGGCGCCCGAGACGATCTGCTCGGCGAGGGTGTCGACGATCCCCGAGGCGAGCACCGAGCTGCCCACCTTGCCGATCGGCTCCCCGAGCCCGGCCACCTCCGGCAGGGCGTCGGGCAGGCAGCCGGCCTCGGCGCAGACGGCGAGGTCCCAGCTCGCTCCGTCGTAGAGGGGCGCCATGGCGAGCGCCGTCGTGACGTCGATGGCCCCCGGACCGCCGAGGGAGCGGTTGGCGACGGCCTGGACGGGCCAGTACCCCGCCGCCGCCGGCTCGGCGGCCGCCAGCTGGCGCAGCAGCTCGGGGGCACGCCCGACCGGCAGGGTCGACACCTTCGACAGTCGCGAGCCGCGGGTGTCGCCGTAGAGCAGGCCGGCCGAGACGGGGACGCCGCGCTGGTCGACGGCCGTGAGGGAGGGGACGAGGCCGGCGACGCAGATGGCCGAGGGCTCGGGCACCTTGAGGCGGGCGAGCTCGCTCATGACCCGCCGGGGTGCGAGCCGCCACGCCCGGCGGGCGTCGTGCTCCATCCGCTCGGAGGTCGGGAACCCGATCCGGTTCGGGATCTTTCGGCGGGCGAGGACGGTCCCGTCCGCCGAGGCGACCACGGCCTTCACCGAGCTCGTCCCGATGTCGATGCCGAGGGTGACCTCGCCGTCCATGCTCAGCTCCCCGCCCTCGGCAGGCGCACGAGGGTGTTGGAGCGTGCCACCACGGCCACCTCGCCACTCGAGTCGTGCCGCCAGGTCGTCTCGGTGACGACGAAGGTCATCGTGGCTCCCGGCGTCTCCTTCTCGTAGACGTCGGCGACGCGGCCCTCCCCGGTGAGGACGTCCCCGACGAGGATGGGCGAGTGGTACTCGAACTCCTGCTCTCCGTGGAGGAGGAGACCGCCGGCGCGAAGAAGCGGGGCCAGGACTTCGAGCAGGGCGGCCTCCCCTTCCCCGCCCGAACCCGCACCCTGCAGGTCGGCGAGGGCACCCCAGTGCGCCATGACGAAGGGGAAGGTCGGCGGGACGGGCACCGAGGAGAAGCCGGCCTCGCGGGCGGCGGCCGCGTCCCGGTAGACGGGGTCCGGATCCTTGACGGCCTCGGCGAAGACCGCGACAGGGCCACGCTCGACCACGACGCGGCGGCGGCCCGTCGACCTCCCGATCAGGCTGCGGTCGACTGCCACCGTGCTCGCCCACTGTCACGGCTCACCGCCAGAAGGCTAGTGCCGAGATGCGACGCCTCTCCCGGACGCCTGCCTGCCCGCTCCGGCGACCCCGGCCTGACCACCGCTCTCAGGGGGCCGGTCTCCCCGGCCCGGCCGCCGGAGCGGGCAGGCCGGCGGCGAGCAGCTCGGCGAGGGCTCGGAAGGCACGTCCGCGGTGAGACAGGGCGTGCTTCTCCTCGGGGGACATCTCGGCGAAGGTCCGCCCGTCCCCCTCGGTCGGCACGAAGACGGGGTCGTAGCCGAAGCCGGACGCGCCGACCGCCGACAGGGCGATCTCGCCGTCGACGATGCCGGTCGCCACCACCTCGCTCCCGTCGGGAAACCGGGCGAGGGCGACGGTGGTGAACCGGGCGCGCCGGTCCGTCGAGCCGCCGAGCTCGGCGAGCAGCTTGGCCACGTTGTCGGCGTAGGTCGCCTGCTCGCCGGCATACCGCGAGGAGTAGACGCCCGGGGCGCCCCCGAGCGCGGCGACCTCGAGGCCCGTGTCGTCGGCGATGGCGGCGATTCCGGTCGCCTCGACGAGGGCGACGGCCTTGAGGCGGGCGTTCTCCTCGAGGGTGGATCCCGTCTCGTCCACTTCTGGCACCTCGGCGGGACGCCCGAGGAGACGGACGTCTCGCCCCATCGCCTCCCCGAGGATCGCCCGGAGCTCCCTCGCCTTGTCGGGGTTGGCCGTGGCGAGCACGAACGAGCTGGTGCTCACGGAACCGGCCGGGCGTCCGGGGGGACCGACACCATCTCCCGCTGCAGCGCGTGCAGCTCGGAGATGCCGAGCTCGGCCAGCCTCAGCATCTCCTCGAGCTCGTCGCGGCTGAAGGCGAGGCCCTCGGCGGTCCCCTGGAGCTCGACGTAGCGGCCAGCCCCGGTCATGACGACGTTCATGTCGACCTCGGCGGTCGAGTCCTCGGAGTAGTCGAGATCGAGCATGGCGACCGCCCCGACGACGCCGACGGAGATGGCGGCGCAGGTGTCGGTGAGGGGGTGCCGGCTGAGCGACCCCTGGGCGACGAGGCGGCTGCAGGCGTCGTGCAGGGCGAGGTAGGCACCCGAGATCGACGCCGTCCTCGTGCCGCCGTCGGCCTGCAGGACGTCGCAGTCCAGCACGACCTGGCGCTCGCCGAGGGCGTTCATGTCGCACACGGCTCGCAGCGACCGGCCGATGAGCCGCTGGATCTCGTGGGTCCGCCCGGACTGCCGGCCCTTGGCCGCCTCCCTGCTGACCCGCTCACGCGACGAGCCGGGCAGCAGCGAGTACTCGGCCGTCACCCATCCCTTCCCGGTCCCTCGCATCCACCTCGGCACGTCCTCGTCGACCGAGGCGGTGCAGAGCACCTTGGTGCGGCCCATCGTGACGAGAACCGATCCGGCGGCGAATTCCGTGTAGTCGCGCTCGAAGGAGACCGGCCGTAGCTCGTCCGGGGCGCGTCCGTCACGACGTGAGGGGGTGCTCGAGGTCATGGGCGTGTGCTTAGCACGGCGTCTGTCGCCCGGTCGCCGGGAGGTCGAGCTTCTCGGCCGACTCGAGCTCGGGCCCGAGCAGGCGCTGTCCCATCTCGACGAACCAGTCGACGTCGCCGGACGACAACCACCGGTGGCTCGCCGGTCCGCGCTCGCGGGCGATGCCCTCCCGCCCGATGAGCGCCCGGGTGTCGAAGGCCGTCTCGTCGGCCGACGAGACGAGGACGACGTCGCGGCCCATGACGTCGCCGATCGTCCGGGCGAGGAACGGGTAGTGCGTGCAGCCGAGCAGCAGCGTGTCGACCCCCGCCTCCCTCACGGGAGCGAGCAGGCGCTCGGCGAGGACGTGGACCTGGTCGCTGTCGGTCTCGCCCCGCTCGACGAACTCGACGAAGCCCGGGCAGGCGGCGCAGACCACCTCCGCGTCCGGGGCCATCTCGGCACCAAGGCGCTGGTAGGCGCCCGAGGCGATGGTCCCTACGGTGCCGATGATCCCGATCCGCCCGTTACGAGTCGCCTGGGCGGCGGCCCGCAGGCCGGGCTCGAGCACCCCGACGACGGGCACGTCGCACCGGCCGGCGACGTCGGCGAGGGCGACCGAGGCCGCCGTGTTGCACGCCACCACCAGCATCTTGCAGCCGAGCTCGCCGACGAGGTGCTCGGCAATCTCGAGGGCGAAGGCGCGCACCTCCTCGGCCGGCCTCGGGCCGTAGGGGTAGCGACCGGTGTCACCGACGTAGACGAGGTTCTCCTCCGGCAGGAGGTCGATGAGGGAACGGGCGACGCTCAGGCCCCCGAAGCCGCTGTCGAAGATGCCGATCGGCCGCTCGGGGCCGCCGGACGAGTCGGCCATCTAGAAGTAGATGATCGACTTCGCCCGCTCGACGACGGCGTCGATCTCACCCGTCCAGGCGCTCGTCGACAGGTACTTCCAGCCCCCGTCGGCGGAGACGATGACGACCACGCCCGAGTCGATCGAGGCGGCGCACTTGGCGGCACCCGCCATGGCGGCGCCGGTCGAGATCCCGGCGAAGATGCCGAGCTCGGTCAGGCGGCGGGTCCACTCGATCGAGTCGCGCGGCCCGACGATCGTCTTGCGGTCGAGCAGGTGCTCGCCGTCGCCCTCGGTGAAGATCGGAGGGACGTACCCGTCGTCGAGGCTCCGGAGCCCGTCGACGAGCTCGCCCGATGGTGGCTCGACCGCCCAGACCTGGACGTCGGGCTTGTGCTCTTTCAGGTAGGTGCCGACTCCGATGAGCGTGCCGCTCGTGCCGAGCCCGGCGACGAAGTGCGTCACCTCCGGGCAGTCGCGGAGGATCTCGGGTCCGGTCCCCTCGTAGTGGGCCCTCGGGTTGGCGGGGTTGGCGTACTGGTAGAGGAAGACCCACTCGGGGTGCTCGGCCGCGAGCGCCCGGGCGGCCCGCACCGCGCCGTTCGAGCCCTCGCTGCCGGGCGACTCGATGATCTCGGCCCCCCAGACCTCGAGCAGCTGCCGGCGCTCGGTCGACACGTTGGAGGGGAGGACCACCTTCAGGTGGTAGCCCTTCACCTTGCAGACCATGGCGAGGCCGATCCCTGTGTTGCCCGAGGACGGCTCGATCAGGGTGGCTCCCGGCTCGAGCAGTCCCTGCTTCTCGGCCTCCTCGATCATGGCGAGCGCCGGGCGGTCCTTCACCGACCCGCCGGGGTTCTGGCCCTCGAGCTTGACGAGGATCCGGACCGAGGGGTTGGGGCTGAGCGCCGACACGTCGACGAGCGGCGTGTTCCCGATGAGGTCGAGGATGCTCGAGTAGACGGCCATCAGCCGCCGGCGACCGCCGGGAGGATGGACACCACGTCCCCGTCCTGGACCTTGGTGTCGAGCTTCTCCAGGTAGCGCACGTCGTCGTCGTTCACGTAGACGTTGACGAACCGGTGCAGCGAGCCGTCCTCGGTGAGCAGCTGGCCCTCGACCCCGGGAAAGCGCGCCTGGAGGCTGCCGAGCACCTCTCCGATCGTCGCTCCCTCGACGTTCACGACGGACTGCCCGCCGGCGGCGGGGCGCAGCACGGTGGGAAGGCGGACTTCGACGGACACGACACCTCCGGAAATGTTGACTGGATTGGTCAGATTCTACTGACCGGAGACAACCACCGGCTCTTCGGAGATGTTCCCGTCGACGATCCGGTAGGAACGCACCGAGGGCACCTCGTGGCGGAGCGAGACGAGGACGTAGTGCCATCCCGGGTCGGGCGCCTGGCGGACGTCGGTCGGCGAGGGCCACGGATCGGTGTGGGTGTGGGAGTGGAAGACGCCGATCACGGCGAGACCCCTCTCCTCTGCCGCCCGGTCGATGCGGAGGTGCGCCTTCGGGTCGACCGTGTAGACCTGGGCGGAGGCGGCGACGTTGTCGGTCGGGTGGACCTCGGTGACGGCCCCGGTCGAGAGGTCCCCGACGAGGAGGCCGCAGCCCTCCTCCGGGTAGCACGAGAGGCAGTGGGCGGCCATCTCGTCGAGGTGCCGACGGGTCAACGACAACGAGGACCCCTGCTCGAAGACTGCCTCGTCGTGCGACACCCGGGTCACCGTAGTGCGCGGGCGGCAGAGCGGCACGATCCCCGACCCCCTGCGAGCCGGTACCGTGTGACGCCGTGGCGAAGAAGAAAAGTGCCAGCTCGCGGGCCCGCGACGACGCCGCTCGCGGCATCCGGCGCGTCGCCCAGAACCGGCGCGCCCGCCACGACTACGAGATCCTCGAGACCTACGAGTGCGGGATCGCCCTCACCGGCGCAGAGGTCAAGTCGCTCCGGGCCGGGCACATCGCGCTCCAGGACGCCTACGCGAGGGTGGAGCGGGGGGAGGCCTGGCTGGTCGGCGCCCACGTCGCCCCCTACGAGTACGCGGCGGGCTACGGCCGCTTCGAGCCGGACCGGGCTCGCAAGCTGCTCCTCCACCGCCGGGAGCTCGACGAGCTCGCCGGCCAGGTCGCCGAGAAGTCGCTCACGCTCGTGCCCTTGTCGGTGTACTTCAAGGACGGCAAGGCCAAGGTCGAGCTGGCGCTCGCCCGGGGCCGGCGCCTGTACGACAAACGCCATGCGATCGCGGCTCGTGACGCCGCCCGGGAGGCGCAGCGGACTATCAAGGAGTTCCAGGGTCGCTGAGCCTGCCGTGGCGTGGTGGCCACGCAGTATCGGTACCATGGTGCGGTCCCGAACAAGGGGGTGACAGGCTTCGACTCCGGTCGTCGAAGTGGGAGAAGCGAGCCGTGGTCTCCGGAGCCACGTTAAAGAGCCGGAAACCAATACAAACGCCAAGCCTCAGCTTGTGCTTGCTGCCTAACTAGCGGCAACGTCCATCCGGCCCCAGCCCTACGGGTCGGTCGTGGGCGTCATCTCGTAGGGCTTACCTCGGCGGTGTCGCTGATGCGCCGCTGAGGGACATCTCAGTCAGCTGGAAGTCCGTCCGGTGCCGGTGGCGAGGCGGGCTTCGAGATCGATCGCCGGCTGCGCTCGGAGAAGTCCCATTGAGAAGCCGGAGGACCCGAGTTCGACTCTCGGCACCTCCACGAGACGAGACGACGTCGGAGAGCGGCGTCCCTCGAGCTGCGAGACGACCCCGCCGGAGATCAGGCGGGGTCGTCTCGCGCTCCGGTGCATCCGGGTCGAAACTGCCCTCCCGTGCCGAGACGCCCCTCCCCGCCCTGTCTCCTGGGGCCGCCGGCTCGACCCACCACGCGGCACACCGCCCGGGAATGCGCGCCACCTGTCGACGTTAACCGTAGTGGTGACTACAGTGTGGGCGAGTGAGGCGACGGTGACGCAGGCGGCGACCAACGACATCTCGAGGCGGCCGACGGGGCCTCCGACGCTCGAGTCCGAGATCGGCTTTCGCATGGGACGGAGCCACCGGTTGCTCCGGGATGCCTGGGCCGGGCAGATCGCGGACCTCGAGCTGACTCCTCCCCAGGCCGCTCTGCTCCGGGTGATCTGCGAGCGGCCGGGCGTCGGGCTGCGCGAGGCGGCGCGGCTGCTCCACACCGACCCGACCAACACCAAGCACCTGGCCGACCACCTCGAACGGACCGGCCTCGTGCACTCTGAGCCCGACCCCGCCCACCGTCAGCGGCGCGGCATCCATCCTTCCAAGGAGGGGCTCGCGCTGGCCGGCGAGGTCGCCGGCCGGGCGCATGCGTGGCATCGCCGTCTTTCCAAGCTGATCGGCACGGCGGAAATGGACAGGCTCCAGGGGCTGCTCGGTCACCTCGAGCAGGTGCTCGAGGTTGAGACCGCCACCATCAAGGAGTCGGGCGGCTCACTGGGCGCCGCACGGCGATGACACAGAGCCTCCCCGCTCACGACGGGCACCCCGGCGACGGCGCGACGGCGCCGAAGAAGGATCCGAGACGACCGTGACGACGACAGCGTCCACGAGCGAGCGCCCCGGCGTGGTGCTCGAGAGCTCGAGCGGGGAGTCGAAGCAGCGCCTGCTCGCGCTCACATGGGCCCACCTGCTGAACGACGGCGCGGCGAACTATCTGCCCGGCGTGCTGCCGGCGGTGCTCGTCGCGGTGGACGAGCCGATCCGACTCGCCGGGGTCCTCGTCGCCGCCCTCACGATCGGGCAAGCCTTTCAGCCGGCCGCCGGCTGGATCGCCGACCGGGTGGGAGGGCGATGGATGGTGGCCCTCGGGCTGTTCATGAGCTCTCTCGGCGGAGCGCTGCTCGGCGTGACGCACAGTCTCGGCGTGCTGATCGTCTTGCTGCTGCTGATCGGGTTCGGAAGCGCCTTCTTCCACCCGCAGGCCCTGGCCGGTGTGCGCAGCATGCTGCGAGGCAGGCAGGGGCTCTTCACCTCGCTCTTCCTCGTCGGCGGCGAGCTCGGCCGCGGCGTGTGGCCCACGGCTGCCAGCCTCGTCGCCGCCAACCTCGGCCTGTCCTACCTGTGGATCATCGCCATTCCCGGCCTCGCGACCGTGGCACTCGTCTTCCGCATGGCGCCGAAGCTCCCGCCCTCCCGGGGAACCAGGGCGGCGATCCGCTGGAAGGAGCACCGTCGCCCCCTCGCCCTGCTGCTCTCGTACCGGGGCGTGCGCGCCCTCACCACCTACGGCGTCGTCACCTTCATCCCGATCCTGTGGCACCTTCGCGGAGGAAGCCTGGTCTCGGGAGCATCGATCATCACGACGATCATCGTGGCGGGTGTCGTCGGGAACGTCTTCGGCGGACACCTCGCAGACCGCTTCGGGCGAAGGCTGGTACTCGTCCTGTCGGCGGCGGCAACGGCAGCGCTGATCCTCCCGGTGGCGTACCTCAGCGGAGCAGCCGTGTGGATCGCGGCCGGCCTTCTCGGGCCAGCGCTGTTCCTCACCGCGTCCACCACGGTGCTCATCGGCCAGGACATCTTCCCGGAGAACCGCTCCATGGGATCTGGCATCGCGCTCGGTCTCGGAAACGGGATCGGCGCCGTGCTCGTCCTCCTGGTCGGCTTCCTCGTCAGCGACGTCGACGTGACGGCCGTCTTCTGGGCACTGGCCGGGCTCAGCCTGGCGGCGGTCCTCCCCGCACTCGCCTTCCCGAAGGCGCTCGTGCGCTGAGGGCGCGCAACGGCCCGCGTCCGCCCCACGGGCGCGACCGGAGGCGAGGGCCGAAGCCACTCCAACCTCGGCCGTCCTCTGCCCCGCCAGCACTGCGCCTGGTTCGCCGGGAGGCCACGGCGGACCCCATGCATCGGGGCACGTCGCGGCGGCGCCTCCTCGTCGCGGGCGGGTGGTCAGCCCGTATACGCCTGCCTGCCCGGTCGAGAGCGGGCCACGGCAGGCCGCAGGCGTCCGGCGCGGTCGGTCCTCGAGGTTGCGACGGAGCGAGTTCGGCGCGTCAGTTCCGAGCGGCCCAGCCGACGAGTCGGAGTGACATCTCCACGTAGCGTGCCTCGATCTCGGCGAGCGACAACGGCGAATCCTCTCGCAGCCACTCCCCGCAGTGGACGAGCATGTCGAGCAGCGAGGCGGCCGTGATCGCGAAGGCGGCATGGTCGTCACCGCCCGCCACCTGGAAAGCACCGGTACGGGTACCCGCCAGCAGCACGTCGACGACCCGGTCGCGAAGGCGACGGCGGATGGCCACGATCTCGGCAAGCCGGTCGCCCGTGAGCCGAGGGAACTCCCGGTTCGCCACGCGGGCTCCCTTGTGCTGGCGGACGTGCATCCGGACGTAGACCCGCACGATGGCCGACAGTTCGGCGCACGGGTCCCCGGCGACGGCGGTCTGGGCGGCCGTGACCTCCTCCTCGAGACGCCGATGGCGGGCACGGACGAGGACGAAAAGGAGCTCTTCTTTCGAGGTGAAGTGGTTGTAGAAGGCTCCCGGGGTGACGCCGCAGGCTGCCGTGATCTCCCGGATCGTCGTCGCCTCCGCTCCCTGGTCGTAGAAGAGCTCGCCGGCCGCCTCGAGCAGGCGGCGGGCCGGACCCGAGAGCGCGAGATGGCTGCCGTCGAGATGCCCGTGATCCCGGTCCGCCGTCTCCGTGAGCACCATCTGACCCCTCCTCCCTCAGTCGCCTCAGCCTTGCAGAACCTTGACCCCCACGCTTCGGAGGGCTAGGTATACAAACGTTCATTCATAACCGGAGGACGCCATGACCCAGACGACGGTGGCGGTGACAGGCGGGGAGAACGCCTCCCGCCACGGGCCGATCACGAAGGCGCTCTGGTACCGGGAGCTCGACCGCTACCCGGACACGGGACGCCGAGTCTTCTACCTCGGGATCGTCGTGCTCGCCACGATCATCCTCTACTACCAGCTGTACGTGGCCGGGGCGGTCGCACCGCAGATCCTGGCCCACTACCACATGACGTTCCGCTTCTACGTGTACATCACGGTGGTGGGCAACGCCATCGGCGCCTTCACCTCCATCCTCGCCGGGCTGGCGGACCGCTGGGGGCGGGCCAACATGGTGGCCTACGGGCTCGGGCTCACCGCCCTGCTCGTGCTGTTCGGGATCCCGAACGCCCCGGGCGAGTGGGCCTTCGCCACGCTGGTCTGTGCGGTCGGCTTCGTCGAGGGCATCGTCCTCGTCGCCACGCCTGCGCTCGTGCGAGACTTCTCCCCCCAGCTCGGGCGGGCATCCGCGATGGGTTTCTGGACACTCGGCCCGGTCGTGGGCAGCCTCGTCGTCGCCGAGGTGGCGAGCCACACCCTGTCCCACCTCACCGCGTGGCAGGACCAGTTCATCATCTGCGGTATCGCCGGCCTCGTCGTCTTCGCGATCGCCCTCGTCGGCCTGCGGGAGCTCTCGCCGGGGTTGAGAGACCAGCTCATGGTGAGCATCCGGGACCGGACCCTCATCGAGGCCCGGGCCAAGGGCATCGACATCTCGGCGACGCTCCGCCGGCCCTGGCGGCAGATGCTGCACATGGACATCATCGCCTCGGCGTTCGCCATCTCGGTGTTCCTGATCATCTACTACACCGCAGTCGGCTTCAACGTGATCTACTTCGAGACGATCTTCGGGTTCTCCGCCTCCCAGGCCAACGCCGTCGGGAACTGGCTGTGGGCCTTCGACGCCGGCGCCCTCATCGTCGTCGGGATCGTCTCGGACCGGGTGCGGGTGCGCAAGCCGTTCATGATCGTCGGCGGGCTCGGCGCCGTGGCCATGACGATCCTCTACCTCGAGCAGGCGACCAACCCGCACACCGGCTACTACACCGTTGCCTGGATGTTCAGCCTGCTCGCCATCTTCCTCGCCACGGCGTACGGCCCGTGGATGGCCAGCTTCACCGAGACGGTGGAGCGTCGGAACCCTGCGCTCACGGCGACCGGGCTGGCGGTGTGGGGCTGGATCCTCCGCGCCGTCGTCGCCCTCTCCATCTTCGTCCTGCCCTTCGTCGTCTCCTCGGTGACGCCGCTCGTCGAGAGCGGGGCGCTGGCGGTGAGGGCCGAGGCGATCATCAAGAGCGATCCGAACGTCTCCACCGTGCTCGCCCACCCGAAGCTCTTCGCCCAGCTCGCCAAGTACCCGCCGACCAAGATCCCAGGACCCCTGCTCGCCACGGCGATCAAGGAGGTCGGGATCCCGAAGCTCACGGCTGCCGCGAAGGACGCCAAGCTGAAGGGCGAGATCGCGTTCTTGCAGCGCCACGCCGCCGCACTGGCGAGCGTCAAGCATGCCGCCAAGGTCTCCCCCGGCCAGTGGCAGACCTGGTACTGGGTGTGCGTCGCCGGCGAGGCGCTCTTCCTGCCCTTCATCTTCCTCATGGCCGGTCGCTGGCGGCCGAAGCGGGCACGCGAGGACGCACGGCGCCACGAGGAGATGGTGAACGCCGAGCTCGAGAAGCTGGCGGTGACCCGGGCGGCGGCCGGGAGCGCCCACTGACACCGGGTTCCCTGACCGGTGCGTTCCGCCAACGAGGCCTTCACCATGTGACGATCGGAGGCGAGCTCGTCACATACACACCAGGATCGAGCGCCAAATATGTAGACGACTCACGGCGGCTCCGACACCGTGTGGCTGGCCTGGTTACTGGCCGTATGCTCGCGGCACTTCCTCTGGAATGCAGGCGCAAATCGTGCGGCATCGTCCCTGCGCCGGGCTGAGGAATCGCATGAGTCGGACCGCTTCCTTATTGACGGGTCACTACCGGCCATCGTAGGCTCTATGCAATGGCCTACAACGTGGTGTGCATCTCGAGCGCGGACGGGGCCGGGGCCGAAGAGATCGCTCGGCTCGTCGCCGACGCCCTGGCCTTCCGCCTCATCAACGAGGACGTCGTCGCACGCGCCGCCTCGGAGGCCAACATCGACGAGGAGGTGGTCGCCGACGTCGAACGGCGCAAGTCGCTCGTGTCGAGGCTGCTCGAGGGCTTCGCGACCGGAGCGCCGGCGCCCGACGTCGTCGGCCTCGGGCAGCACGCGAGCGACGGCCTGCGACAGGTGATCCGGTCCGTCATCGAGGAGACGGCCGCCTCGGGCGACGTCGTCCTGTTCGCGCACGCCGCCTCCTTCGCCTTGGCGGCACGCGAGAACGTGCTCCGAGTGCACGTGACCGCTTCCGACACGACACGCCAGGGCAGGTTGGCCACAGAGCGCGGTGTCGACGAGCACGAAGCGGCCCGCCTGATGAAGCAGTCCGACGCAGGGCGAGCCGACTACATACGGCGCTTCTACGGCGTGTCAGCCGAGCAGCCCACGCACTACGACCTCGTCGTGAACACGGACAAACTCACGGCACAGGGCGTCAGCGCGCTGATCGTCGACGCCGTCAAGAACCCCGTCTGATCGCGGAGGGTCTCCCGCCGAGCGCTGCCCGCACCGTCACGACGGGCGAAGGAGAAGGCCCGCTCAACCCCCCGGTTCCTTCTGCACGGTCCCTGCCTGAGCGGCGCCCCGGGCCCACGTCTCGTCGCGCCGACCGGGGCAGCGGGCCCCGAACGGCACGCCCGCCCCCGGCGCTGTCGCGCTGGACAGTCGGGGTGCTGCCGGGCTAGAGGGCGAGGGCCCTCGCCGTCTTCCCCGCCTGCCGCCAGTGGGTTCGCTCATGGCGGGCCATCCGGTTTGCGTAGGAGAGGACCGTCAGCTCGAGCGGCTTGCCGGCTCCGAGCACGGTGCCGCTTCGCGACCAGTCGGCTGCCGACAGTGCCTCGAGGAGACCGAGCAGGTCGTCACGCTGGCTGCGGAAGGACTCCAAGGATGGGGAGAAGGCGAGCTCGCCGTAGTCCGTGCTCCGCACCCAGGTGATCGGGCTGACCGCCCGCAGGACGGGATGAGCGGTGCTCGAGATCGTCTCGATGGCGGTCCCCCACACGTCGGCGCACGACCGAAGATGGGCGAGAAGCTCGGTCATCGACCATTCGCCCGGCTCTGGAGAAGCGTGGAGCCGGGCATCGGAGAGGTCGGCGCTCGCGAGGGCCAGTCGCTCCGGTGTCTCGCGGAGAATGGAGACGATCTGATCGACCGGCATCGTCTCTCGCGGCATGACGCCTCCTCCTCGCTGCGGTCCGGCAGCCTCGCGCTCGCGCCAGCGACGAGCGCGCCGTGTCGTGAAGTCTCGCACGTGACGAGCTCTTCGATCAGGGCGACGATCCTGTCCGATCCGCTCACGACCGTGCACCGACGGCGGCGCGGTGTCACCGAGACTCGCACGTCCGCCGGGGCGAGCCCCACACCGGCGCGGACCGCCCGGCGGCGCTCGCACGACGGAGTGCTCAAGGAACGTAGGCGCAGCTCGCGTCCTCGCCGAGCGGGTCTCCTGAGCGTCCGTACGCCTGCGAGCGCGAGCCGCCGCACGAATCGGCGTAGTCGCACCGGCCGCACCGGCCGCCGAGCCGGGCCGGGTCCCGCAGGCTGCGCAACAGCGGGGAGTCTCGGTAGAGGCTCGTGAGGGGGCGCTCCCGGACGTTGCCGGCGACGAGGGGGAGGAAGCCGCTCGGCTGGACGTCGCCGACGTGGGAGACGAAGACGACCCCGCGGCCGTCCCCGACCGACAGCGGAGCGCGGCGCCGACCGTCGTGCACGCGGCGGCCCGGCGCCTCCGGGTCGAGCGCCTCGGGCCAGATCGCCCTCAGGCGCGCGTGGAGCTCATCGAACAGCGGCCCCGGCCTCCAGGCGGAGTGGCCGCCCGCCTCGCCCTCGAGCATGACCCGGCGGTAGGCGGGAGCCTCCGTCGTCTTGAGCGGCACCCTCGGCGCCAGCTCGTGGAGGAAGTGGAGGACGTCCTCGGTCTCGTCGGCGCCGAGAGGCTGGAGTTGCTCGGCCCGCCCGACAGGGACCACGAAGAACACGCTCCACATCACCACCGCGAGGTCGGCCACGAGCCGGGCGATGCCGGGCAGGTCGGCCACCGTCTCGCGGCTCACGGTGGTGTTGACCTGGAGCCGCAGGCCGGCAGCGACGGCCGCGCGGCACGCCTGCACGGTCCAGTCGAACGACCCGTCCACCCGGCGGAACGCGTCGTGGGTCGACGGGCCGGCTCCGTCGATCGACAGCGAGGCGGCGACGGCTCCGGCCCGGCGCAGGGCGCCGAAGCGCTCCGCCGTCGCCCGTGGGGTTCCCGCCGGCGACACGGCGACCGACAGCCCGGCCGACGAGCCGTGCCGGACGAGCTCCTCGAGGTCCGGTCGGTGGAACGGGTCCCCTCCGGTGAACACGACCCGCGGTCGCGGAGCGCCGAGCGAGGCGAGATCGTCGAGGAGGGCGGTGAGCTCGGCCGTCGTCAGCTCGGCCGGGTCCCGATCCCGCACCGACTCGGCGCGGCAGTGCCGGCATGCGAGGTCACAGGCGCGCGTCAGCTCGACGAGCACGAGGAAGGGCCGCGCTCCCACGTCGAAGTGCAGGCGGCGCACGCTCGGGGCGGGTGGCGCGACGCCGCCGTGGCGTGAGATCTGTGACCCCTCGGTGTCCATGATGTCCCTTCGCCGTGTTGCCGGCACTCCAACCGGCCGCGCCCGAGCATGACGCCTGCGGGACGCCTCCGGTACGGCCGAAGGTACCTTTCTCCGGCGCGAACGTCCCATCGGCCGGGCGAGGGCGACCCGGCGGGCGCGGACCTCGCTATCAGAGCTCGCCGACGCGACGCACGACCCCGACCCTCACGCTTCCCGGCGACGGCTGCCCGAACGGGTCGTCCCCGGCGAGCCAGACGAGATCGGGCGCAGCCGGCGTCGTCCCACCGGCGACGACGCGGGGGTCCTGGCCCCCGGCGAGCACCGCCACCCGGACCGGGCCGCGGGCAAGGTCGCTCGCCCGGGAGCCGAGCGTGGCGGCGAGGTCCGCCGCCGTCGCCCCGGCGCCCGCGCCCTCGAGGTCCCCTTCGTGCGCGACGGCGACGACCGTGTCGCCGGGGGCGAGCAGGCCGGCGAGCCACGCCCAGTCGGCCCCTTCGAGGGAGGGGGTGCTCGAGGAGGAGACGGGGACCCGGGCGTAGACCGACCTGCCGCTCGGGTCGCAGGCGAACAGGTGTCGGCCCGGGCGAGGTGGGGCGATCTCGAGCAGCGCGGCGGCCTCCTCGCACGCCGGGCCGACGAGACCTGGGACGAGCGCGTCGCCCGCCTCGGCGAGCGTGCCCGTCGGCCGCCCGCCGCGTTCCGACAGCGGCGCCGCCCCGTGGAACACCCGCAGCCACGCCTCGGTGTCGAGGACCCGCCAGAAGAAGAGCGACTCCTCGAGGCGGCCCTCGTAGCAGTCCTCGAAGGCCGCAACGACGCTCGGCCCGTCCCAGTAGGGGCGGGAGTGGAACGCGGGCGAGCGCAGGATGCCCCGCACGGTGGCCCGCTCGGCACGGAACCAGCGCATCTCGGGCGTCGTAAAGCCGATCTTCTTGCGCCGGCGGCGGACGGCGTCGGGAAGCACGCCCCTCATCGCCTCCCGGAGGACGGCCCTGCTCCAGCCATGGTGCACGATGGCGTCCGCGGGGAGGGAGAGGACCAGCTCGACCAGCTCCTGGTCGAGGAAGGGCGGCCTCGACTCGATGGCGTAGGCCATGGCGTTGCGGTCCTCGTAGCGCAACATCGGGGGGAGGCTGTAGGTCGTGAGGTCCTGCAGCAGCCGCTCTTTCAGGTTCCGGTTCGTCCGGTGGTCGGCCGCGCGGGCGGCCGGCAGGTGGCGGCGGACCCGCTCGGTGCACAGCGACGACGGTCTCACCGCCTTTCGGCGGTCTCTCATCTTCGAGAGCACGAGCGGGCCGAGGATGTCGGCGGCGGAGGCCGCCTCCCTGGCCGCCGGCACGTAGCGGCCCTCCGAGAGGAGCTGGCGGATGTAGACGAGGAGGTGGGGGACGTAGCCCGCCAGCAGCTCGTCGCCACCCTGGCCGTCGAGGAGGACCCGGGCATGGTCCCGGGCGAAGGCCATGACGCGGTACTGGGCATAGGGACCGGAGGAGACCATCGGCTCGTCCTGGTGCCACACGACGAGCGGGAGGTCCTCGAAGAGCTGGTCGGAGCGGGGCTCGATGTAGTGGCTCTCGGCCCTGGCGCGCTCGAGCACGGGCTCGATGTAGCGCCGCTCGTCGATCGGGTCCCCCGGGAAGACGGCGGAGAAGGTCTTCAGGCGGTCCCCCATCGAGGAGGCGTCGGCCGAGCCGGAGCCGAGCAGGTCGCTCATGAGCGAGACGATCGTCGAGGAGTCGAGGCCGCCGGACAGGCACGTTCCGACAGTCAGGTCCGAGATGAGGCGGCGCTCCACTGCCCTCGTGAGCGCCCTGCGGAACTCCGCCGGGTCGCTCGGCCCGTCGGAGGAGAGCCGCGGCTCCCAGTACCGCTCGGCCTGCTCGCTGCGCCCGCCACCCGCGAGACTGAGCGTGACCGCCGTCGCCGGGGGGACCTGGCGCACGCCGGCGAAGAACGTCCCGGTGTCGTGGTTGTGCAGCCCCGTGAGCAGGTAGCCCGAGAGCCGCTCCTCGTCGACGGCCACCGCCAGCTGCGGGGAGGCGAACAACGCCTTGATCTCCGAGGCGAACAGCAACCGTCCGCCCGCCTCGGCGAGATAGAGCGGCTTCACGCCGAGGTGGTCCCGGCAGAGCACCACCCGCGGCTCGCTCCCCTGCCGCTCGTCGAGGATGGCGACGGCCCACATGCCGTTGAAGCGCGGGAAGCAGGCGTTCCCCCACGCCTCGTAGGCCCGCAGGACGACCTCGGTGTCGCAGCGGGTCGAGAAGGCGTAGCCCTCGGACTCGAGCTCGGCCCGCAGCTCGCGGAAGTTGTGGACCTCCCCGTTGTAGACGATGTGGACGGTCCCTTCGGGGTTCGACATCGGCTGGTGACCGTGGTCCGGGTCGATGACGGCGAGCCGGCGGTGGGCGATGCTGGCCGACCCGCTCTCGAGGCAGCCGTCGTCGTCCGGACCCCGGTGGGCGATCCGCTCGCTCATCTGGAGGAGCAGCTTGTGCTCCGGCGGGCCGACGAAGCCGGCGATCCCGCACACGGGTCAGCCCTCGCCCGGCGAGGAGAGGTCGCCGCCGGACTGCTTCACGGCGAGGACCGAGAGCCAGTACGGCCTGGCGAGCAGGTCGACGAGGTGGCACTGCCGCTCGAAGGGGAGGCCGGCCGCCAGCTCGGAGAGAGGGCCCGGTGGCAGGTAGCGGGCCGGGTCGAGCGAGATGGGCTCGTCGTAGTAGTCGGTGAGGACCACCGCCGCCAGCCCCGAGGATCCGAGGCAGCCCACGACCTCGCCGAGCTTGAGCGGCTGCTCCCATGCGTGGAGGAACTCGTCGACCACCCAGTCGTCGTCGTCGAGGTCGACGGGGGGTGCCGTCTGGGCCCCGACGAAGCGCGGGTCGACCTCCGCCCACGTTCGCACGAGGGAGATCCGCTCCTCGAGCGGGAGGTGGCCACCGACCGTCTCCATGATCTCCTGCTGGAGCTTGCGCTCGAAGTTCCCGTAGTGGCCGTAGACGCCGAGGCGGAGCACCCCACCCGGCTTGAGGGCGCGGCAGAGCACCGAGATCCCCTGGAAGGGGTCGGCGAGATGGTGGACGGTGCCCCACGAGAGGATGTAGTCGAAGCTCTCGGTCTCCTCGATCTCGAGCAGGTTCGCCACCGCCGCTTCGGCGTTGTCGACCCCCTCGCGCCGCAGCATCTCGTTCGCCCGGTCGACCGAGGTCTCCGACAGGTCGTAGCCGACGAAGCTGGCCTCGGGGAACTCGAGGGCGTAGTCGAGCATCATGAGGCCGGTCCCGCACGCGATGTCCCCGAAGCGCCATCGGGCCGGGTCCCTGCCGATGCCCTCGAGGAAGGACCTCACATAGGCGGCATGTCCCCGGTAGGAGTGCTTTCGCTGAGGGGGTGGAAAGGGATGGACGGCGTACTGGTCGTGGACCCGGCCGGTCACCTCGTCGCGGTCGGGGAGGTCCCCGAGGGAGAAGGTGAGCCCTTCGGACGAGCCGTCACGGGCGGCGCGGGTGAGAGAGCCGGTCGGGGAGTTGGTGGTCACGGCCATCCTCCGTCTCGGGGTGCAGCACGGCTGGTGCC
Organism: Actinomycetes bacterium; assembly: GCA_021821585.1. Taxonomy (GTDB): domain Bacteria; phylum Actinomycetota; class Acidimicrobiia; order Acidimicrobiales; family Bog-793; genus JAKACF01. Next base: position 18,874 of record JAKACF010000001.1, on the reverse strand, counting down.
AAAGCTAGCGCCCTGCGCGCAGCGCATGTCAGCGCGCTGCCGTGACCTTCTACCGCCAAATCATGGTGTTTCTCGACCTTCGAGCGCAATGGTGCGAGGCATGTTCGGCCTCACGGGCCAGGTTCAGCCCGAAGCCAGCACCTCGTCGGCGGCCAGCTCGCCCGAGCGCACGGCTCCCTCCATGTAGCCGTTCCAGACCGGCGAGCACTCCGTGCCCGCCCAGTGGAGGCGGCCGACCGGCTGGCGCAGCAGCGGCCCGTAGGAGGTCCACGTGCCCGGGACGAAGTGGGCCCCGTAGCAGCCCCGGGTGAACTCCTCGGCCGTCCAGTCCCGTTCCAGGTACTGCCGGTACGTGCGGGCGCGCTCGCCGAAGTACCGGGCGAAGCAGTCGATGACGGCCTCTTCCCGCTCTTCCGGCGACCGGCGGCTCCAGCTGCGGGCCTCGGCAGCCTCGAGGAAGCCCAGCATCACGCCCGGGGAGCCGGACGGCGGGGAGTTGTCGAAGGTGATCTTGACCGGGCCCTCGTCGGAGGCCGCCTGCCCGGTGAGACCGTCGGAGCGCCAGAAGGCCTCGTCGTAGACGGCGAAGACCTTGATCACCGCGCCCGCCGGGAGGCGCTGGGTGAGCTGGTCGCGCCACGCCGGCAGCGCCGGCGCGTACTCGAGGCGCCCCGCCAGCGTCGGCGGCAGGGTGACGATCGCCCGGTCGGCCTCGACGACCGACCCCTCACGGGTCCGGAGGCGCACGGCACCGCCGTCCTGCTCGATCCGGTCGACCACCTGTCCGCGCCGAACGGACTCGCCGAGCTCGTCGGCCATCGCCTCGGCCACCTTGACCGACCCGCCGACGATCCGGTCCTGCTGGGCGCCGCGGTCCACCGAGAGGAGACCTTCGAAGTCGGTGCCCGAGTGGGCATAGAAGAGCGCGTGCAGCGCCGAGAAGTCTCCCGGCTCCGCTGCGAAGACCGCCTCGGTCGCCACCTGGAAGTACGTCCGCCCGATCTCGGTCCGCAGGTTGCGCCGGATCCAGGTCTCGAAGGTCTGGCCGTCGAGGCGGGCGGCGTGCGGCGCCTGCCACGGCTCGTCGAGCGGCACCTGCCGGGCCGCCCGCATGAAGCGGGTGAGCCCCTGGAACAGGTCGGCGAGGACGAAGGGGCTCAGCTTGGGCACGGCCCCGCGCTTCGAGCCCATGCGGGTCGTCCGGCCGCCGAGGCGCACCACGTGCTCGCCCGAGTTGTAGGTCGGGAACGTCTCGAGGCCGAGCTCGGCGATGAGCTCGTACATCCGCGTCTGGGTGGGGCCGACCCACTGGCCCCCGAGCTCGACGGGGGCGCCCTCGGCGGTGAGGGCGCCCTCGGTCCGTCCCCCGACCCGGTCGCGGGCCTCGAGGACGACCACGTCGGCGCCGGCGCGCCGCAGCGCCCTGGCGGCAGCGAGCCCCGCCAGTCCTGCTCCCACCACCACCACCCGCGGTCCGCTCACGTCCCCTCCCTCTCCGAGAGCCCTGCTCTCCGGTCGAGCTTGTCCCAGTAGCGCCGCAACCACGCCGGCCGGACGTCGGGAAGCCCGGCCGAGGCGACGTCGGACAGCCACGCCGCCTCGACGGCGTCGGCCGTGGCGAAGGCGTCGGCGGCGGTCGGCGGGTCGGCGAGAAAGGAGCGCTCGAGGCGGTCCCGCGCCGGCCGGTAGCGGCCGAGCAGGGCAGCGTGGTCGCGAAGCGTCGCCCGGTGCAGACGCTCGTGGCGCCACCAGCGCGTGGCGGGGTCGAAACGGTCGCTCGCCGGCGGCTCGTCCCCGAGCGGCTCGTCCACCCGCACCGGCTTGAAGACCGAGGTGCACGGGGCGGAGGTGCCCGTCACCCAGTGCAGCGGCTCGGCCCGCAGGTCCGCCACCCACGAGGCGGTGGTCTGGCTGGAGGCGACGAGGCCGCCGGCGTGGACACAGGGAGCGCCGAGCGTCCCGTTGAGCGGCGAGAAGACGGGCGGGCCCCCGGCACCGTGCTCGCGCAGGGCCGCCATCAGGTCGGCCGGCTCGCCGGCCGCGGAGGCCGCCCGCTCGGTGAGCGCCCGCCGGCGCCCTGCGGCCGCCACCCGCCCGTGCAGCCGGTCGGAGTGGGCCCGGGCGAACGACGGGATCGTGAGCTCGTTCGAGATGCTCCTCCCCCGCCCCCGCACCACCTCGGTGGCGTGCCGCCGGCCGGCCGTCTCGAGGACGGTCGCACCGGACGGGTCGGCCACGAGGAAGCTGTTGTGGTAGCTGAACCCGGGCCGGTCGTGGCTGCAGGGACCGCCCTGGCCGTGGCGCTCGAGCAGGTCGACCATGACCGAGACGGCCTCCTGCGCGCTCGCCCCCCGCTCGAGGCCGAGGCGCACCAGGTCCATGCCGAGCAGTGCCGGGTCGCCGGCCGGCTCCCGCGTCCAGACCGCCTCGTTGCCGATCACCACGCCGTGCTCGTTCGCCCCCATCTCGGCGCCCCACATCCACCACGGGCGGGAGAGCACGACGGCATGGGTGCGGGGGGCCTGCGGGATCTCGATGTGCGTGCAGCGGAGCGTGGCGCCCTCGAGATGGCAGGCGGCCGGGTGCCACTCGACGACCTGTGCCTCGTTCGGCTCCCGGTCGCTGTTCTTCCCGAAGAGGACACCCTCGTCGCCGAGCGTCACCAGGGTGTCGCACACGAAGGCCGAGGCTACTCGCCGACCTGCGGCGGCGGCGGGCCCCGGAGCCGCGGCGGCGTGCACCCCTTCTCGCCGGGCGGCAAGACTCGGGCGATGCGATCCGCCGAGACGCCGGAGGCCGCCGTCCTCGTGCGCCCCGCCACCGAGGACGAGCTCGACCTGCTCGTCGAGCAGACCTGGTCCGTCGCCGCCGAGGGCCGCTTCATCGGTGCCGAGGTGCCCTTCGACCGCGCCCGGCGGCGCGCCCGGCTCGGGGAGCTGCTCGGGGCCGAGACCTCGACGGTGCTCGTCGCCGACACCTGCGCCGCCGGCGGCCCGGGCGTCGTCGGCCACCTCACCGTCTCGGTCGCCCCCTACGGCGTCGCCGACATCGGGATGCTGCTCCAGGCGGGCTGGCGGGGACGGGGCATCGGGCGGGCCCTCCTCGATGCCGCCATCGCCTGGGCCACCTCGGCCGGGGCCCACAAGATGTCCCTCGAGGTCTGGCCCGACAACGCCGCCGCCATCGCGCTGTACGAACGGGCCGGCTTCGTCGTCGAGGGACGCAAGGCCAAGCACTACCGGCGCCGCAACGGCGAGCTGTGGGACTCGATCCTCATGGGGCGCCCGCTCCCCTGAGGCTCACCCCTCAGGGCCGTCAGCGCCCGCCGGTGAGCAGCTCGACGGGCGGCGCCAGGTACCAGGCGCCCGAGGTGGGACGGGAGAACCGGGTGAGCCGGTCGCGTAGCCCGTCGCCGCGGCCCGCCATCCGGTCCAGCATGGTGCGAAGGCGCGCCCGGTCCCTGCTGAGGGCGACGAAGACGAGGCCGTGCTCGATGACACCGCCGAATGCGCTCGAGCGCCGGAACACCTCGAGCTCCTCACCGTTCGCGTCCTCGATCACGACGCGGCTGACGTGCGAGTCCGGCACCTGGTGGGCCTCGTCGAGCTCGACACTTCCCTGGAGCGTGCGCCCGAACACCCGCTCACGCTCCTCGAGCGGGAGGGCGTCGAAGCGGTCGAGGTCGTGTACCCAGCGCTGGAGGAGCACGACGCTCCCGCCGGCGCAGGGCTCTCCGTCCGGGATGGTCGCCACCCTCACGGCCTCGTGGACCGGCGGGTTCTCCGTCCCGTCCTCGAAGCCGGTCAGGTCCTGGCTCGACAGGTAGGCGAAGCAAGGGTGCTCGGCGGCGACCGTCGCCACTGCCGACAGCGTCGTCGCGCTGGCCCGGGCGACGTCGAAGACGGCGTCAGGCCCAGCACCGTGCAGCCAGACCCACAGATCGTGCTGGGTGGCGGGCATGACGAACCCGTCGGGACCCTCGACCGGCTCGAAGTCGCCGAAGTCGCCGGGCACCTGCCCTGGGGCGATCTCGGACCACAGGCGGGCGCCGAAGCCGACGACGAGGTTGACCCCTGCGACGGCGTCGGCCGCCTCGCAGGCCTCCGCCACCGCAGCGAGCACCTCCGGTCCCCTCCGTGTCACGTCGAACTCGAGATGGTGGTGGGAGCGGGTGCCGAGCGCGAAGATCCCGGGCTGGGCGTGTGCCATGGCGCCGGAGCCTACCGGGCGCCGCCGAGATCTCCCCGGTTCCCCCGCACCGGGGGCGGGTATCACCGTCCTCTCGCAACAGCCAGACCGCCGGGAGGTTGACACCATGGCCGGAGCCGAGAAGAAGGTGAAGGGAGCGGGTCGCGAGCTCGCCGGGAAGACGAAGAAGGCCGCCGGCAAGGCGACCGACGACCACAGCCTCGAGGCCGAGGGAGCGGCCGAGTCCGCCGCCGGCAAGGCCGAGCAGGCAGCCGGCGACCTCGAGCGGGGCGCGCGGCGGGCCGCCGAGGACGTCCGCCGCTGATCCCGCCCGGAGATCGCGGCGATCTCCGGGCAGCACGAGATGAGGGCCGGCGCCCCTCACCGGTGAGGTGAGCGCCGGGGGGGCGGGCGGTGCGGCGCGACCGCCGGCGACTCGTGACGGCCGCAGTGCCAGTCGTGGTGGCCGCAGTGCCAACCGGCCCGAGAGGCGTGTCTTTCGGCCCTAGCCCCAGGCCGCCGGGCCGCCGGAGGATCAGGGAATGGTCGGGACTCCTCCCTGGTCGTCGCGAGCCCCGCAGGCGGAAGTGGGGGGAGCGCCATGACGCTCATGCTCGCCCGCTGGCAGTTCGCGGCCGTCACCGTCTTCCACTTCTTCTTCGTGCCGGTGACCATCGGCCTCGGGGTGCTCGTGGCCACCCTCGAGACGCTCGCCTATCGCCGGCCGGAGGCCGGCTGGGACCGGCTGAGCCGCTTCTTCGGGCGCCTGTTCCTCATCAACCTCGCCGTCGGTGTCGTGACGGGCATCGTCCTTGAGTTCCAGTTCGGGCTGAACTGGTCCTCCTACTCGGTCTTCGTGGGCAACATTTTCGGGGCGCCGCTCGCCATCGAGGGGCTGCTCGCCTTCTTCCTCGAGTCCACCTTCATCGGGCTGTGGATCTTCGGCCGCGGCCGACTGTCTCCCCGGCTGCACCTCGCGACGATCTGGGTGGTGAGCGCCGGCACCATCCTGTCGGCCTTCTTCATCCTGGCCGCCAACTCCTGGATGCAGCATCCCGTCGGCTACCGCCTGAAGGGTGGGCAGGCGGTCCTCACGAACTTCTGGGCGGTGCTCGGCAACTCCACGTTGTGGTGGGCCTTCGCCCACACCCTGCTCGCCGCCTTCACGACCGGGGGCGCGCTCATGCTCGGCATCAGTGCCTGGCGGGCGCATCGCGACGCCGGCGAGGGCGAGCGGGCCCTGTTCACGAAGGCGGCGCGGCTGGCGGCCGGCTTCACCCTCGGGTCGGTCCTGCTCACCTCCGTGGCGGGCGACGCCCAGGCGAGGCTCATGGACACCCAGCAGCCGATGAAGATGGCCTCGGCCGAGGCGCTCTACAACTCGGCCCACGGCGCCAGCTTCTCGCTCATCACGATCGGCGACCTCTCCGACAAGCCGATCTTCCAGATCCGCGTGCCGCACCTGCTGTCGCTCATCGCCAACCTGTCCTGGAACGGGCAGGTGCAGGGAATCAACCAGGTCCAGGCCGCCGAGGCGGCCCGCTACGGCCCGGGCAGCTACGTCCCGGTCGTCTGGCTCAGCTACTGGTCCTTCCGCCTGATGGTCGGCGCCGGGATCGCCCTCATCCTGCTCTCGGCCTGGGGGGTCTGGCTCGCCCGGCGCAGGCGCCTCGGTGAGAGCCGGTGGTTCCGCCGGGCCGCCCTCGTCGGGATCGGGCTCCCGATGCTCGCCAACGCCACCGGCTGGATCTTCACCGAAGCGGGCCGCCAGCCCTGGATCGTGGTCGGCCTCATGAAGACGCTCCGCGGAGTCTCCGCCGTGCCGACGGCGGACGTCGCCGGCACGCTCGTCGCCTTCCTGCTCGTCTACGGCGCGCTCGGGGCGGTCGACGCCTGGCTCATGGTGCGGGCCGCGCGCCGTCCCCTCGAGGAGCCGGCTGAGCAGGCAGGTGCCGCCTCGGTTCCCGGACTCGTCTACTGAGCAAGGGAGCAGACGTGACCTTTGCGCCTCTCAACACCACCTGGTTCTCCCTCATCGGCCTGTTGTGGGCCGGCTACTTCTTCCTCGAGGGCTTCGACTTCGGCGTGTCGGTCGTCACCCCCTTCGTGAGCCGGGACGGCCTCGACCGGCGGATCTGCTGGAACAGCATCGGCCCGGTGTGGGACGGGAACGAGGTCTGGCTCATCGTCGCCGGCGGTGCCACCTTCGCCGCCTTCCCCCTCTGGTACGCCCGGCTGTTCAGCGGCTTCTACCTCGCTCTGTTCCTCGTGCTGCTCGCCCTCATCGTGAGAGGGGTCTCCTTCGAGTTCCGCGCCCGGGTCGACAGCCCCCGCTGGCAGCGGCTCTGGGACGTGGCCAACTTCGGCGGCAGCCTGGTGGCAGCCGTCGTCTGGGGAGTGGCCTTCACCAACCTCGTCCTCGGCGTCCCCCTCACCCCCGCCGGCCGATACGAGGGCGGTCTCCCCGGCCTTCTCCATCCGCTCGCCATCCTCGGAGGGCTGGCCGCGCTGTTCCTGTTCGCCTTCCACGGCTCGCTGTTCCTCTCGCTCAAGACCACGGGCGGGCTGGCGGCGCGGGCCTCGCGCTCCGCGCTGCTCACCGGTTCGGCGGCGGTCGTGCTGCTGGCGGGCACCGTGGCCTGGGTCGCTGCCGACGGGCGGCCTCCGCTGAGCGGCGAGCTGCCCGGCGCCGTCCCGCTCGCCTTCGCCCTGGCGTCGCTCGCCGCCCTCGCCGGTGCGCTGGTCCTCACCGCCGCCGGGCGGTCAGGATACGCCTTCGGCCTCACCGGTTCCTCGATCCTCCTCGCCGTCGGAGCGGTCTTCGGCAAGATGTTCCCGGCCGTGCTGCCGGCGAGCAACCGGGCGGCGAACTCCATCACGATCGGCGCCGCCGCCTCCCAGCACACGACGCTCGTCGTGATGACCGTCGTCGCGGCGATCTTCACGCCGCTCGTGCTCGCCTACCAGGCCTGGACCTACTGGGTCTTCCGCCAGCGCCTCACCCGTCCCCCGGTGCTGCTCGCCGGAGAGGCGCCCCCGTCCTCGCGACCGGGAGGAGGGGGCATGCCGGAGCGTCCAGCGGCGCCGGCAGCGGGCGGGACCCGCCGGCGGGCCGGTCTTCCCCTCCACAGCCGGGGCTGACTCCGGTGGCATCCGATCCGGCGTCGGCCGGGGCAGGAGGGCGCCGGCCGGGGCCGGTCGACCGCCGGCTCCTCGCCAGGCCTGCGGTCCGGCAGGCGCTCGCCCCGCCGGTGGCGCTCGGGCTCATCTCCTCTGCCGCCGTCGTCGTCCAGGCGCTCACGCTGGCCGACCTGCTCTCGGGCGCCGTCACCGGCTCGCCGACGAACGACCGGGCCGCCTTCGCGTGGCTGGCGGGCGCCGCCGGCGTCCGGGCGCTGGCGGCCCTCGGCAGCGAGACGCTCGCCACACGGGGCGCCGAGCGCGTGAAGGCGGAGCTGCGAGCCGAGCTGCTTGCGGGCGCGGGGGCGACCCCCGGCGGGCCGGGAGCCGGCGAGCTCGCCACCCTCGCGGGCAGGGGCCTCGACGCCCTGGACGCCTACGTCGCCCGGTGCCTCCCCGACCTCGTGCTGGCGACGGCCGTCCCGGTCGGGCTGGTGGCCGTGATCGGCGGGCTGGACTGGCTGTCCGGGCTCGTCGTCCTCGTGGCCGTCTCCCTCTTCCCCGTCTTCGGCGCCCTCGTCGGACGCACGGGCGGGGAGCTCGCAGCCAGCAGATGGCACCAGGTGGAGGACCTCGGCCGGCAGATCGCCGACACCTTCGAGGGGCTGCCGGTGCTGCGCGCCTTCGGCCGTTCGGGTGCCCAGCGCCGGCGCATCGCCGAGGTGGAGGCGACGCTACGGCGAGCGAGCCTCTCGACGCTGCGGGTGGCCTTCCTGTCGGCACTCGTGCTCGACACCCTCGCCTCGGTGTCGGTCGCCATCCTCGCCGTCCCTCTCGGGCTGCGCCTTCTCGACGGCTCGCTCGGCCTGAGCGCCGCCCTCGCCGTCCTCATCGTGGCGCCGGAGGTGTTCCTCCCGCTCAGGCGGGCGAGCGCCGACTTCCACGAGAGCACCGAGGGCCTGGCGGCGGCCGGGCGAGCCCTCGACGTCATCGGGGCCGCCGGCCCCGACAGCAGCAGTGCGGCCGGCGGGAGCGGTGCCCCCGGCGCCGCCGCCCGACCGGAGCTCCTCTCCGCCCCCGACCCCGCAACAGAGACCGTCTGGTTCGACGGGGTCAGGGTCGCGGTACAGGACCGGGGTGCACCGCTGCTCGACGCGCCCGAATTCGCGCTCGCGCCCGGGGAGACCGTGGCGCTCGTCGGGGCGAACGGAACCGGGAAGTCGACCGTGATCTCGCTCCTCGCCGGCCTGCGCCGGCCCGAGCACGGCCAGGTCCGCGTCGGCCCGCTGGAGCTCGCTCGCGTCGACCCGGTGAGCTGGCGGCGGTGGCTCGCCTACCTGCCCGAGCGGCCGGCACTGCTCTCGGACACGCTGGCGGCCAACCTGCGGCTGGCCCGTGCCGACGCCGGCGACGACGAGCTCGCCGCCGCACTCGTGGCGGCCGGGGCGCAGTCGCTGCTCGACAGGTGGCCCGACGGCCTCGCCACCGTGCTCGGCGTCGGTGGGCGCCTCCCCTCCGCCGGCGAGCGCCAGCGGATCGCGCTCGCCCGCACCCTTCTCCGGCCGGCGTCGCTCTACCTCCTCGACGAGCCGACAGCCCATCTCGACGCCCAGGCGGAACTGGCGGCGGTCACCGCCCTCGGCCGGGTCCTCGCCGGATCGAGCACCCTCGTCGTCACCCACCGGCCGGCCGTGCTCGCGCTCGCCGACCGCGTGCTCCGCCTCGACGGTGGCCACCTCGTACCCCTCGCCAGATCCGAGATGTTCGAGGCCGAGGGGGCGGCGGTATGAGCGGTCGCCCGCCCCGCAGGGACGGCCTCGGAGACGGAGGACCCGGCGGGCGGCGCCTGCTCCCGGCCCTCGGCGCCGGTCTCGTGTCGGCCACCTGTGGCATCGGACTGCTCGCCACCTCGGGCTGGCTCATCACCCGCGCATGGCTGCGACCGCCGGTGCTGCTGCTCTCGGTCGCCATCGGAGCCGTCCAGGCCTTCGCCATCGGCCGGGGAATCGCCCGATTCGTCCAGCGCCTCCGGGTGCACACCCTCTCGCTCGAGCGCCTCGGGGCGCTCCGGCTCCGGCTGTACGACACCGTCGAGCCCCTCGTGCCGGCCGGCCTGCCGCGACACGGCCGGGGCCGGGTGCTGAGCGGCTTCCTCGCCGACGCGGATCTCGTGGCCGAGGGATTTGCCAAGAAGACGACGGCCTTCGTCGAGGCCGGCTCGAGCATCGTCGTCGGCAGCGTGCTCGCGGCCGCCGTCGACCCCGTGGCGGGCGCAGCCCTCCTCGCCGCCGCGCTGGCGCTGGTGGCGGTGTCCGCCGGGCTGTCGGAGGTGGGCCGCCGGGCGGCCGCACGGGCGGCAGCCGCACGAGGGGAGCTCGCCGACGCCGTCCTCGAAGCCGTCACCGCCGCTCCCGAGCTCGCCGTCTACGGCCGCAGCGACCTCCTCGCCGGGGAGCTCGCACGCGTGGGGCGGAGCGCCCGGTCGGCCTCGGCCCGCGAGGCGGCGGTGACGGGGGTCTCCCGCGCCGCCGCCACCATGCTGGCGGCCGGAGGCCTCATGGCGGTCGTCGCCGCCGGGCTGCGCGCCCACGACGCCGGACGCCTGTCCGGGGTCATGCTGGCGGTCGTCACCTTCGCCGCCCTCGCCGTCTTCGACCAGTGCCTCGGCCTCCCGGGCGCTCTCGCCGGCATCCAGAGCGGGGCCGCCGCCGAGCGCCGCCTCGGCGAGCTCGGCGCCGCCCGGCCACCCGTCGACGAGGTGCCGGTCGACGAGCGCCTGCCGCGCCGGCCCGCCGACGTCGTCGTTCGGGGGCTCGAGGTGCTGCCTGCTCCCGCCGGGGACGCCCCTGCCGCGCTGTCCGGGGTCTCCCTCGAGCTGCCGCCCGGACGGCGGCTCGCCGTCGTCGGGCCGAGCGGGTCGGGCAAGACGACGCTCATCCACACGATCCTGCACTTCCTCTCCCCCTCGCGGGGATCGGTCGCCATCGGCGGGGCCGAGGTCGGCGGACTGACCCGTCGCCGCCTCGCCGAGCTCGTCGGATGGCTGCCGGAGGAGAACCACGTGTTCGCCGCCAGCCTGGGCGAGAACCTCCGCCTCGCCGATCCCGGCGCGACGGACGAACAGTGCGCCGAGGCGCTCGGCCGCGTGGGGCTCGGACCGTGGTACCGGGCTCTCGGGGGCGGCCTCCGCACGCCCCTCGGCGCCGGAGGACAGCCGCTCAGCGCCGGCGAGCGCCAGCGCCTCGCCATGGCTCGCCTCCTGCTGGCGGGCGGGGACGTCCTGCTCCTCGACGAACCGACGGCGCACGTCGATCCGTGGTCGGCGCGGCGCCTGGCGAGCGAGCTGATCGAGGCGGCTTCGGAGCGGTCGGTGCTCGTGACGGGCCACGACCCTCACCTCGCACAGCTCGTCGACAGGGTCGTCGAGCTCGACGCCGACTGGGACGTCGAGCCGGACCACGAGCGCCCGGCGAGCTAGACGACGATGGAACAGCCGCCTCGACCGACGTGTGCCGGGATCGCCTGGCTGTCGCCCGAGGCACCGTCGACGCCGGTCCGCCCCGCCTGGCCGGCCTCCCGCCCCGGGGCGGGAGCCCGCGTGGCACCCGGGTTCTCCTCGGTGACGGGGCCGGCCATCGCCCGACCGAGCGCGCCATGAGCAAGGAAGAGGCGGTACCCGAGACCCGCGGTGTGACGGCGGAACTGCTCGCAGCGGTCGACCTCGGTCCCGAGATCGAAGGCATGGCAGGTCGCCAGCTCCGGATGCGGATGTTCACCTTCGAGCCCGGAGCCGTCCTCGGGCCTCTTCACGACCACAGGGACAGACCAGGCCTCGTCTACGTCCTGCAGGGAACGATCACCGACCACCGAGATGGGACCGCCACGGACTACGGGCCGGGTGTGGGCTGGCCGGAGGATCGGAACACCACACACTGGCTCGAGAACAGAGGCCCCCTCCTTGCGGTGGAGGTCTCCGTCGACATCGTCCGGCCGGAGGCCGCGTCGGCGTAGGTTCGCCCTCCGGAACTCGCCTTTCGTCCGACTTCGGCCGTTCGTCGTCCTGGGAGAGGCCCCCGGGGTGACTTCGGACGCGGATCTGTGTCCGCCCTGGTACGCGGTCCGGCCTGCTGGCAGGGTAGGCACGTGGCCGAGTTGCTTCACATCACCGAGCGGGTCACCTGGCTGGAAGCGGCGATGACTGGCGAGTACCGGATGTCGACCCGTGGGGTGACGCTTGCCGAACAGGGCTTCATCCATTGCTCGCTTCGTCACCAGCTTCGCCCCGTGGCCGAGTTCCTCTATGGCGACGCAGCCGCCGATGACCTCGTCGTCCTCGTCATCGACAGCGAGCGAGTGCCGGCCGTCGTGCGGTACGAAGCTCCGGAACCCGGCGGTGAGCAGTACCCGCACATCTACGGAGTCCTCCCTGCGAGCTCGGTCACCGAGGTCGTGGCCGTCAGACGGGATGCCGCCGGCCGGCTCGTCCTGCCCGACTAGAGCCGGCCGCCGGCCCGGAGGCGCCGCGCCGCTGTCGGCATGCTCAGGAGGTCTCTTCCCGTCATACCCGGGAGCGGGGTGTCGTCGCGCCGGGTGACGGCACCGCGCGGTTCGCCCGCTGTCCCCGCGGCGTCGAACCTCGTGCGGCGGCCGGCTCCGGAGAGCCCGGCAACACGGCCGAGGCCGAGACGTGGCGCCGGCCGGCGCGGCCCTGGGCCGAGGGCACACGCTCGCCCAGTGCCCCCCGCTGCGACCGCCCACCGGCCGCCCGCGCGACGGCAGGCGCCTCGGGGAACACCGCCAACGGGCCTCCATGTGGCGGCCAGCACGCGACCCCGCCCCTGTCCACGGCGGAAGCCCTTCCTCGCCCGAGCCACAGGCCCGGTACGGTGCGACCGTGATCGGCCTCGGGCTCCTCGTCGCCGCCGGAGTCCTCCTCGGCGCCGGGTCGGAGCTCTTCGCCGAGCACGCCGGTGCCGCCGCCAGGCGCTTCGGCCTCACGACGCTCGCCGTCGGCCTGCTGCTCGCCGGTGCGGAGCCGGAGGAGCTCGTCACCGGGATCGTCGCCTCGGCCCGGCACCTGCCCGGCGTCGCCGCCGGTGACGCCATCGGCTCCAACGTCACGATGCTCACGGTCGTTCTCGGGCTCATCCTCGTGGCCCGTCCGGGCACCCTCCGGCGTCCGGCTGTCCCGTACGCCCTGGCGGCGGCCGGCGCCGGGGCGGCGGCGGCCGGTGCTCTCCTCGGCGGCGAGCTCACCCGGCCGGCCGGCGCCGGCCTCGTCGCCGCCTACCTCCTCGCCGTGCTCGCCATCTGGCGGAGGGAACGGCGGCCGCCGGCGATCGGGGAGGTGGCCGAGCTCGAGGAGGAGGAGGACGACGGCGAGGAGAGGACGCGAGCCGGCAGCCTGGCACCGCTCGCCGTGGCGGCCGGCCTGGTGGCGATGGCCGCGGGGGGATTCTTGGCGGTGAGCGGCGCCGACCGGCTCGTCCACTCTCTCGGTCTCTCCGAGTCGGTCGTCGGTTCCACGCTCGTGGCTCTCGCCACGACGGCCGAGCTGTTCGCCCTCGTCTGGGCCGCCTTCCGCAGGGACCTCGGCGAGCTCGCGCTCGCCGGGCTGCTCGGATCGGTGCTCTACAACGCGACCGCCACGCTCGGCGTCGCCACGCTCGTCCACCCGCTCGCCACCTCAGGGCTCGACGGCGCCGCCTGGCTGGCCGCCGGACTGCCGCTCGTCCTGCTCGGCCTGCGCCGCCTCCCCGACATGGCCGTCCGAGGCGCCGGCATGCTGCTCGTCCTCGCCTACGGCGTCTACCTCGGTCTGAGCTTCGCCCGCTGAGGCGCCTCAGTCCCGCCGGGTGGCGAGCAGGACGGGGATCACACGGTCGGTCTTCTCCTGGTACTCGGCATACGGCGGGTAGGCGGCGACCGCCCGCCGCCACCACAGCTCGCGCTCGTCGCCCTCGAGCTCGCGGACCTCGACCTCGAAAGGCTCCGGGCCGTCCTGGATCATGACCGCCTTCGGGTCGGCGCGCAGGTTGTCGTACCACTGCGGGTGCTCGGGGGCCCCGCCCTTCGAGGCGACGATGGCGTACTCGCCGTCGTGCTCGACCCGCATGACGGGGCTCTTGCGGATCCTGCCGCTTCGATGCCCCCGCGTCGTCACGATGACGATGGGCAGCCCGGTGTCACCGAGGGTGTTGGCCCGGGTGCCGCCGGAGCGCTCGTACTCCTCGACCTGCTCCCGTACCCACTGCGCCGGGCTCGGTTCGTACTCTCCTTCGAGTGGCATGGCCGCGATGCTAGGGAGGTCGCGCCGGCCCAGGTACCGTGGCGGCGACCGCCCGAGCCGCAAAGGAGCCTCCGTGGCCGCCCCTCTCACCGACGACGACCGACGACTGCTCGAGGAGCCCCAGATCGCCGCCATGGCCACGCTGAACCCGGACGGCTCGGTGCAGCTCACCCCGACGTGGGTCGACACCGACGGGACGGCGCTCCTCGTCAACACCGCGAAGGGGCGGGTGAAGCACCGCAACCTCCTTCGGGACGACCGTGTCTCGCTGCTCGTCGTGGACCGCGCCGACCCGGACCGGTGGCTGGCGGTCCGTGGACGGGCCGAGCTCGTCGACGAGGGGGCGGACGAGCACAACGCCCGCCTCTGGCACAAGTACGAGGGACCCGACGCCCGGCCGCCCTCGACGCCCGGCGAGGTCCGGGTCATCGTGAGGGTCGTCCCGGACCAGCGCCTCTCCGGCTGAGCGGCCTCAGTCCGACAGCGAGGTGGCGGCTGCCGAGACGAGCTCGGCCGCCTGGAAGACCTCGGCGTAGGACAGGTAGAGCGGTGCGAAGCCGAAGCGGCACAACCCGGGCGAACGGAAGTCGCCGACAACCCCCTTGTCGGCGGCTGCGGCCACCACCTCGCCGGCCCTCGGGTGCTCGAGGGAGACCTGTGAGCCCCGCCTGGCCGCCTCGCGCGGGGAGGCGACGGTGAGCGACGCAGGCCCGAGGTCGTCGATCACCTCGATGAACAGCTGGCCGAGCCGTTCGGACTTGGCCCGCACGGTGTCGATCGAGACGCCCTCGAAGGCGTCGAGGGCGGCGTCGAGCGCCGTCAGGGCGAGGATCGGAGGGGTGGAGGTGAGGAAGCGGCGGATCCCCTCGGCCGGGCGCCACCGTCGGTCGAAGTCGAAGGGCGTCTCGTGGCCGAGCCAGCCCGGGAGCGGGTTCTCGAGCTCGCCCTGCAGGCCCTCTCGCACGTAGAGGAAGCTCGGGGAGCCGGGTCCCCCGTTCAGGTACTTGTAGGTGCAGCCGACCGCGAGGTCGACCCCGTGCTCGCCGAGGCCGACGGGGAGCGCGCCGGCCGAATGGCACAGGTCGAACAGCGCGAGCGCGCCGACCTCGTGCGCCGCCGCCGTGAGACCGGGGAGGTCGTGCAGCTCGCCCGTGCGGAAGTCGACCTGGGTGAGGCAGCAGACGGCCACGTCCTCGTCGAGCGCCGCCGGCAGCTCGGAGCGGTCGACCACCCTCAGCTCGGCGCCCTGCAACCGGGCGGCACCCGCCGCCGCGTAGAGGTCGCTCGGGAAGTTGTCGGCACTCGTCAGCACCACCCGGCGATCCCGCCGGGCGGCGAGGGCGGCGCCGACCAGCTTGGCGAGGGCCACCGAGGTCGTGTCGGCGACGAGCACCTCCCCGGGGCCGGCTCCGATGATCGGTGCGATGCGGTCTCCGAGGCGCTCGGGCGCCTCCATCCACCCGCACTCCGTCCAGCCGGAGATGAGCGCCCTCCCCCACTCCTCCTCGACGACCCGGCGCGTGGCCTCCGGCACGCCGGTGGGCAGCATGCCGAGGGAGTTGCCGTCGAGGTAGACGAGGCCGTCGGGCCGGAGGAAGCGGTGGCGGATCCCGCCGAGCGCGTCCTCGTCGTCGAGCGCCCTCGCCCGCTCGATGCTCCAGGCGGTGTCCACCGCGGGCA
The DNA here is from genome assembly GCA_021821585.1 of Actinomycetes bacterium. Lineage (GTDB taxonomy): Bacteria > Actinomycetota > Acidimicrobiia > Acidimicrobiales > Bog-793 > JAKACF01. The sequence continues at coordinate 3,597 of JAKACF010000001.1, read as the reverse complement.
TCGTAGCGAGCGGGGTCGGCTCAGCCGCGACGGTCCTCCACCTCGAAGGCGTGGTCGAGGAGGTGCCAGAGGATCCGCCTCGCCCCGTAGCGAGGGGGCCACCGGCCCCGGGGCGGCGACGCTCCTCCCGTGGCCGAGGCGAAGAGCCCCACCACCGCCTCCCGGTGCGCCCTCACCTCCTGAGGGCCGGTCCCCGGGCTCGGCAGCCCGAGCTTGCGCCCGTAGGCCCCGTCGGCGGCGAGCACGTGGGCGGCGACGGCGTCGCGGTCGCGGCCACCGCCCCGCGGCCCCTTGCGGAGCAGCTCGGGAGACGAGGCGATGACGTCGTCGAAGTACTCGTAGCCGGCCCGGACGAGGGCGGCGGTCCGCGCCCGCTCGGCAGGGGGGACCGGCTCGCGGTCGTAGGCGAAGACGGCGGCGGGCGCCCCGAAGTCGGTCGTGGCGTTGCCTGCGACCTCCTCGACCACCTCCATGACCTCGTCGTGGCCGACGCTCACCCCGGCGAGCGCCGCCACGGCGGCGTAGCGGGCCTCGTAGGCGGCGAGGGCGGCGAGGGCCGCCTCCCCGTCCCGCCCGGAGCGGCACCAGCCGGGCCACGCGAGCGCGGCGGCGAAGACCCGGCGCCGGCCGACCTCGAGCCCGACGATCACCGGGCGACCGCCCGGTCCCGCAGCGCCGTGGCCGCCAGCGGTCGGTCGGTGACGACCACGTCGACGTACCGCCGCCCGAGCCAGCGGGCGAGCTGCCGGTCGCCGTCGACCGTCCAGACCACGACGGTGAGGCCCCGCAGCCGGCAGACGGCACGCAGCGCCGGCGTGGCGAGCAGGTAGTGGACGGCGACGCCGGTCGCCCCCGAGCGCTCCACGCGCGAGAACGGCACGAGCTCGCCCGCCCTCAGGCGGGCGAGCTCCGCCGGTCGAAGGCCGCGCCCGTCCCGGCCGAGGGTGAGAAGGGCCGCCACCTCGGGACGGGCGGCCCGCACGGCCGAGACGGAGGCCTCCTCGGAGCTCGTGACGAACAGCCGGCGAGCACGCCCGAGGACGGCGTCCACCGCCTCGCCCTCGAAGCCGACCTCCTTCAGGTCGAGGTGGATGCCGCTTCGCCGGCCGGGATCCTCCTCGTCGAGCACGTCGAGGAACTGCCCGAGCTCGAAGACCCGGCCGGCGGCGGCGCGCCGCACGGCCGGGGAGGACCAGGAGAGCTCCGAGACGGCGCCGAGGCCGGGCAGGTCGGCGTCGTGGACGCAGACGAGCGCGCCGTCCCCGGTCCGGCGGAGGTCGACCTCGACGAACTCGGCCCCGCGGCGGGCCGCCTGGGCGAAGGCGCCGAGGCTGGCCGCCGGGGCGAGCTCGGCGCCCCCGCGGTGCCAGGAGATCTCGGGACGGAGCCGCCGGAGCGCCAGGTCGGCGCTCATGTGCTGACCGCGCGGTACAACAGTGGGATGGCCCGGCCACTGTGGAAGGACCTGCGCGCGGCGCGCGAGCAGCGGTCACTTGCCGCGCTGCCGACCCTGTCCAAGGTTCCCCTGCCCCCGCGGCCGCGCTGGAAGATCGCCCTCCTCTCGGCCGCCATCGCCATCGCCGCCATCGTCCTCGAGCACGTGAAGCACGGCGACCTGTCGAGCTCCGCCCACCTGAACGCCCGGCTGTGGGCGCTCGGCACCTCCGCTGCCTTCCTCATCTTCGGAAGTATCGCCGTCCGGAGGTTCGCCACGCAGCTCGCGAGGCTCGTCCACATCGGGGCCGGCCCGACCGCCGCCAACGCCATCCGGCTCATCTTCACGATCGCCGGCCTCCTCGTCGTGGTCCTCGTGACGATCGCGCTGCTCGGCGTCGACGCCACCAAGCTCCTGGCGGCGGCGGGGATCACCGGCGTCATCTTCGGCCTCGCCGCCCAGCAGAGCCTCGGCAACGTCTTCGCCGGCATCGTGCTCATGGTGGCCCGACCCTTCAGCATCGGCCAGCGCATCCGGATCCGCTCGGGTTCCTTCGGCGGGATCTTCGACGCCGAGGTGAGGGCGATGGGCCTCACCTACGTCGAGCTCATGACCGACGACGGACTCCTCAAGGTGCCGAACCTCGGCATCCTCGCCGCCGCCGTCGGACCTGCGCCCGAGCCGCCGCGCAACCAGGAGACGAAGGCGCTCTATGTCGACCGGGCGCTCCCCAAGCGCCCTCCCCGGGCCGCTGCCACCCGGCCGGCGCCCCCGAGCCCACGGCGGTCCGACCGCCAGGCGCGGGCCGCCCACCGCGAGGTGGTGAAGCGCCGGCCGCGCGAGATCATCCGCCGGACGCGGGGCCAGCGGGCCGCCGGTGGTGACGGCGCCGCCGCCGAGCCGAGAGAACCGGGTCCCGAGCCGGGCTGAGGGTGCGGCGGTGCAGCGCGATGGCGAGGGGGCTGACGGCTACCGTGCCCTCATGACGACGCCGACGCCGGCGGACCGGCCCCCGACCGACCGCTTCGGCCTCACGCTCCTCGAGGTCTTCGCCGAGGCGCCGCTCGGCGGGAACCTGCACGCCGTGCTGCACGACGCCGACGCGCTCTCGACCGAGACGATGGCCCGCTTCTCGGCACGGATGCGGCTGTCGGAGACGAGCTTCCTGACGCGCCCCGGCACGGGGGACGGCGACTACCGCCACAGGATCTTCACCGTCGCAGGCGAGATCCCCTTCGCCGGCCACCCCTCCCTCGGGGCGGCGGCCGCCTTCGCCCGGGCGGCGGGGAGGACGACCGCCCGCCTCGTCCAACAGACGGGCGCCGGCACCCAGGAGCTCGCCGTCGAGCTCGACACCGAGGGCTCGTCCGGGCGTGTCGAGCTCGTCCAGAACCCGCCGGTGGACCTGGGCGAACCGGACCCGAGGGCCGTGCTGGCAGCGCTCGGCCTCGGGCCGGACGACGCCCGCCGGGACCTGCCGGCCGCCGTCGTCTCGACCGGCCTTGCCACCCTCGTCCTGCCGGTGACCGGTCTCGGCACCCTCGCCCGGGTGGCGGTCGACCTGGCGGCGCTCGGGCGGGCGCTCGAGTCGATGCCGGGCCGGCCGGTGACCTGCTACGTCGTGGTGGCGCTCGGCGGTGACGAGTGGCGAGCGCGCTGCTTCACCGGAAAGGTGGCCGGAGGAGAGGATGCCGCCACGGGCTCGGCGGCCGGCCCGCTCATGGCCTACGCGAGCGACCGGCTCGGGAGGCGGGCGATCGCCGTCTCCCAGGGCGAGGAGATCGGCTCGCCGAGCCGGCTCTACGGCCGGGTGGTCGGCCACAAGGTGGCCGTCGCCGGTGCCGTGCGCGTGATCGGAGAGGGCACGATCGAGCTGCCGACCGGCGAGGGGTGAGCACGCCCCCGTCCGGTCCCTCCGGGCTGCTCGGCGACCTGCAGGAGGTCGTCGGGCCCGCCCACCTCCTCACCGGGGAGGACCTTCTCGCCTCCTACACCACGGACTGGACGGGGCGCTACAGCGGGACGGCCCTCGCCGTGCTACGCCCGGTTGACGCCGCCGAGGTGGCCGGGGTGCTCGAGGTGGCGGCCCGCCACGGGGCGGCGGTCATCCCCCAGGGCGGCAACACCGGGCTCGTCGGCGGCTCGGTCCCCCGTGCCCGCCT
>JAKACF010000136.1 GCA_021821585.1 Actinomycetes bacterium | reverse complement strand
CCGACGAAGGTCCCGGTCAGCACCGTGAAGAACCCGCCGTCGAAGCGGGGGCGCTCGCCGATGCGGCGGAACGGCTCCTCAGACGACGGCATCGAGGTCCAGCAGCCGCGGGGTTCGCTGCTCGCAGCGGTCGATGGCGGCCTCGACGAGCCCGGCGAACAGCGGGTGGGGGCGGTCCGGCCGGCTCTTGAACTCGGGGTGGGCCTGGGTGGCGATCCAAAAGGGGTGGTCGGTCAGCTCGATGAACTCGACAAGGCGGTTGTCCTTCGACTCGACGCCCGAGCAGACGAGGCCGGCCTCCTCGAGGCGGCCCCGGTAGCGGGGGTTCACCTCGTAGCGGTGGCGGTGGCGCTCGGAGACCGTCTCCTCGCCGTAGAGCTTGGCGACCCGTGAGCCTGGGGTGAGCCGGGCCACGTAGGCGCCGAGGCGCATCGTGCCGCCCTTCTCGACGACGTCCACCTGCTCGTCCATGAGGTCGATGACCGCATAGGGCGTCGTCGGATCCATCTCGCGCGAGTTGGCGTTGGTGAGGCCCGCCACATTGCGTGCGTAGTCGACGATCATGGCGTGCAGGCCGAGGCAGAGCCCGAGGCAGGGGATCTCGTGCTCCCGGGCGTAGGAGGCGGCCGCGATCTTTCCCTCGAAGCCGCGCTCGCCGAAGCCGCCGGGGATGACGATGCCGTCCAGGCCGTCGAGGCGGGCGCCGGCCAGCATGCCGGTGACCTCCTCGGCCTGGATCCAGTCGATCTCGACCCCGACGCCGTGGCCGAAGCCGGCGTGGCGCAGCGCCTCGACGACCGAGAGGTAGGCGTCGGGCAGGTTGACGTACTTGCCGATGAGCCCGATGCGGACGCTGTCGCGGGTCGCCTTCACCCGCTCGAGCACCCGCTCCCAGCCCGAGAGGTCGATCTCGTGCTCGGGCCGGTCGAGGCCGAGCAGGTCGCAGACGATCTTGTCCAGGCCCTCCTCGTGCAGGACGAGGGGGATCTCGTAGATGCTGGCGGCGTCGACGGCCGCCACCACCGCCTCCGGCGGCACGTCGCAGAGCAGGGAGATCTTGCGCTTCAGGCTCTCGGGGAAGGGCCGCTCGCTCCGGCAGACGATGACGTCGGGCTGGATGCCCCTGCTGCGCAGCTCGGTGACCGAGTGCTGGGTGGGCTTGGTCTTGTGCTCCCCCGCCGTCGGCAGGAAGGGCACGAGGGTGAGGTGCAGGTAGCAGACGTTGTCGCGGCCGACCTCGCGGCGGAACTGCCGGATCGCCTCGAGGAAGGGCACGATCTCGATGTCGCCGACCGTCCCGCCCACCTCGACGATCACGACGTCGACGTCGTCCCGGCCGAGGCGGCGGACCCGCTCTTTGATCTCGTCGGTGATGTGCGGGATGACCTGGACCGTCTTGCCGAGGTAGTCGCCGCGCCGCTCCTTCAGGATCACCGAGGAGTAGATCTGGCCCGTCGTGGCGTTCGAGTCCCGGTGGAGGTTCTCGTCGATGAAGCGCTCGTAGTGGCCGAGGTCGAGGTCGGTCTCGCCGCCGTCGTCGGTGACGAAGACCTCGCCGTGCTCGAACGGGTTCATCGTGCCGGGGTCGACGTTGATGTACGGGTCGAGCTTGCACATCGTGACGCGCAGGCCCCGCGACTTGAGGAGCCGGCCGAGCGAGGAGGCCGTGAGGCCCTTGCCGAGAGAGCTCGACACACCGCCGGTCACGAACACGAACTTGCTCACGCTGTCCTCCCAGGTGTCCGCCCGGACAGGTTACCGGAGGCGTGCCCGGCTCCGGCGGACCGTGCGCCGGCACCCGGACGGGCGCTCAGGATCCGGCGGAGGCGAGCTGGAGGAGCTCCTCGGCGTGCCGGCGTCCGAGCTCGCTCGCCGGCTGGCCCGACAGCATCCTCGACAGCTCGGCGAGGCGCTCCTCGCCCGACACCGGCCGGGCCGCCGTGAGGGTCCGGCCGCCGGCCTCGTGCTTCTCGATGGCGATCTGCTCGCCGGCGAAGGCGGCCACCTGGGCGAGGTGGGTGACGACGAGCACCTGGTGGCGGCGACCGAGCTCGGACAGGGCGCGCCCGACGTGCAGCGCCGCCTCGCCCCCGATGCCGGCGTCCACCTCGTCGAAGACGAGCGTCGGGGGTGCCTCGCTCAGAACCAGGCGGGTGGCGAGCATGGCCCGTGCGAGCTCGCCCCCCGAGGCCACCTTCGCGAGCGGCAGGGAGGCCTCCCCGGCGTTGGCGCCGAAGCGGAACTCGATGGCGTCGGCGCGCCCCGCCGGCGGCACGACGACCTCGAGGCGCGCCCTCGGCAGGGCGAGCAGCCTGAGGCGCGCCTCGATCTCGCCGGCGAGGCGGGGGGCGGCCGCCCTCCGGGAGTCCCCGAGCGATCGCTCGGCCGACCTCAGGGCCTCGAGCACCGTCTCGAGCTCGACGGCGAGCTCGGCGCGCCGGGCATCGGCAGACTCGAGGTCGGCGAGGCGGGACCGGGCCTCGTCCCGGAACCCGATGACCGCCTCCAGGGTGGCGCCGTACTTGCGGCGCAGCTCGGACAGGAGCCGCCGGCGCTCCTGCAGGGCGGCCAGTCGCTCGGGGTCGTCCTCGAAGCCCTCACCCCGTGAGCGCAGCTCGCTCGAGAGGTCGTCGAGCTCGGCGGCGAGGGACTCGGCGCGCGCCGCCAGGTCGGCGAGCGGCTCGTGGTGGGCGAGGGCGCCGATCGCCGCGCCGAGCAGGCCGCGGGCGCCCTCGTCGGCGTCGAGGAGGCGCCTCGCGTCGCCCGTCGCCGCCCGGAGGGCCTCGGCCGCCGAGAGCACCGCCTCCTCGGCCTGGAGCGCCTCGTCCTCGCCGGCGTCCTCGAGCCGGGCTCCCTCGAGCTCGTCGAGCTGGAAGCGGAGCAGGTCGAGCTCGTGGGCGAGGGTCCGCTCGTCGCCGCCCAGCTCCTCGAGGCGCTGCTCGACGGCCTTCGCCTCGGCCCGGAGGCGGTCCACCTCCCCGGTCGTGACGCCGGCGTAGCGGTCGACGGCGCCCCGCTGGGTGTCGGGGCGGAGCAGCGACTGGTGGGCGTGCTGGCCGTGCAGGTCGACGAGGGCCGCCCCGATCTCCGAGAGGGCGGCGGCCGTCGCCATGCGGCCGTTCACGTAGGCCCGGGACCGCCCGTCGGCCGGGATCTCGCGGGTGAGCACGATCTCCTCGTCCGGCGCCTCGAAGCGCCCCTCGACGATCGCCACCTCCGCCCCGGCCCGGACGAGCGCGGGGTCCGCCCGTCCTCCCGTCAGCAGCTCGAGGGCACCGACGAGGAGCGTCTTGCCGGCGCCGGTCTCCCCGGTGAGCGCGGTCATGCCGGCTCCCGGGCGGATGAGGAGGTCCTCGATCACGCCGAGGTTCCGGACCCGCAGCTCGCTCAGCACGTGCCTACCGGTCGGCCAGCCCGAAGCGGGAGCGGAGGACGGCGTGGAAGTCGAGCTCGCCGAAGGTGACGAGGCGGGCCGGCTCGTCCGCCGCCCGGCAGGTGACCGTGTCCCCCGCCTCGAGGGGGACCACGCCGGAGCCGTCGACGACGGCGGCGGCCGGATGGCCGTCGAGGAGCTCGAGCTCGACCGGCTCGTCGGGGTCGAGCACGAGCGACCGGTCGAAGACGAGGTGCGGGGCCACCGGGGTGAGCACGATCGCCCGCAGGCGGGGGGAGACGACGGGCCCTCGCGCCGAGAGGTTGTAGGCCGTCGAGCCCGTCGGCGTGCAGGCGAGCAGGCCGTCGGCCACGTAGGTGAGGAAGGGGCGGCCCGAGATCCCGACTCCCACCCTGATGGTGTGGCCGGGCGCCGTCTTCTCGACGATGACCTCGTTGAGGGCGAGGAGGCGCTGGCGCCTCCCGCCGGACTTCACGACGTCGGCCTCGAGCACCATGCGCTCCTCGACGAGGAAGTCGCCGGCGAGGAGGCGCTCGAGCGCCGGCTCGAGGCCGTTCGGCTCGACCTCGGCGAGGTAGCCCATCCGGCCGAGGTTGACGCCGAGCACCGGGATGCCGCGACCGAGGGCGAGCTGGACGGTGCGCAGCATCGTCCCGTCGCCCCCGAGGCTGATGGCGAGGTCGACGTCGGGCGCGCTCTCCGCCTCGTCGCTCCAGACGAAGACCTTCTGGCCCCGGGCCTCCCACCACGCCCGCGCCGTCGCCGCCAGCGCCTGGGCGCGGCCGCGCTCGGGATGGACCACGAGCAGGACGGAGTTCACGCGGCTCATCCTCGCGGGTCGATCGGGTCGCCGCCAGCAGTCCGCGCTGAACCGGGGCGGCGACGGCTCAGGAGGACGTGCGCGCCCTGGTGGCGGCGGACTTCTTGGCGGCCTTGCCCGTCGTCGCGCCGGCCTTTTTGGCGCCGGCTCCGGCTCGGGCGGACTTCGTGCTCGCGGCGGCCGCCTTCTTCGGCGCCGCCTTCTTCGCCGGAGCCGCCGTGCGGGACGCGGCCGCCTTCTTGCCCGCCGGCGCCGTCTTCTTCGCGGGCGCCGCCTTCTTCGCCGGCGCGGCGGTCGCTCGTGCCTTCTTCGCCGCCCCCGCCGGGGCCTTCTTGGCCGCCTTCTTGGGCGGCGCGGCGGCCTTGGCGGGCTGGCGGCCCTCCGCCGCCCGCGTCCGCCGTTCGCCCTCTTCCCTCAGCTTCTCGGTCTCACGGGCGGCGCTGGCCCCTGCTTCGGCCGCCCGCCTCGTCGCCTCGCGGATGGTCATCTCTCCCGCCTTGCGGGCGAGGTCGAGCACCCGGTCGAAGGCAGCCGTGAGGTCCTCGCGGTTGACGAGCCCGAGCTGGTCGACCTGGCGCCGCACCTCGTCGCGGACGAGCGTCGCCAGCTGCTCGGCCCCGCGCCGGCTGCGGGCGACGAGGTCCTCGATCCACTCTTCGGCGTTCTCCCGGCCGACCTCGCCTTCCTCGACGAGATCCCGGACGATCTCCTCGGCGCGCTGGCGCGTGAGTTGGGTGAGGGCCAGGCCGGCGCTCAGGTAGCGCTCGAAGGGGTTTCTCGATGCCATGACTCCGATTCTACGGCTGGCCTGGATCGACGGCCAGCGGGTCAGGTCCGTCGCTCCCGGCCGTCGAGGCGTCCCGGGTCCGACAGCACCGCCTCGACGAGCGCCGAGAGGTCGTCCGCCTCGACGTCCGCCGGCGGGTCGAGGCGCCCGTGATCTTTCGGCGTCACGCCTGTCAGCACGAGGCCGAAGGGGACGCCGAGCGCCCGGGCGAACCGGCCGTCGGTGGACGGCCGGTCGCCGACCATGACCGTCACGGTTCCCACGAGCTCACGGACGAGTGCGGCGACCGGCGCGTGCGGCTTCCCGGCGACGACCGGCGTGGCGCCGCCGGCGGTGGCGACCGCCGCCACCACCGAGCCGGCTCCCGGGAGCAGCCCGTGGGCAGTCGGGAAGGTGGCGTCCTCGTTGGTGGCGACGAGCGTGGCCCCGCCGGTGCGGAGCGCCGTCGTGGCCGCCGCGAGGCGCGAGAAGTCGAAGGCGAGGTCCATGCCGACCACCACCTTGGAGACCGGGCCCGGCTCGCCCTTCCCCGGCTCGAGGACCTCGGCGCCGCGCCGCCCGAGCTCCTCGGCGAGCCCTGGTCCCCCGAGGAGGAGCACCCGTTCACCGGGCTCGACGAGTCGGGCAGCGGCCATGGAGGAGCTGACCACGTCGTCGAGGCCGGCGGGGATGCCCATGGCCTCGAGCTTGGCCACGTGGTCCGAACGCCGAGGCCAGGAGTTGTTGGTGAGGAACACGACCCGCTCCCCCGCCGCCCGCAGCCGGCCGACGGCGTCGGCCGCCTTGTCGATCGGTTGGTCGGCCAGCCAGATCACGCCGTCGCAGTCGAGGAGCCACGTCATGCCCGCATGCTGCCAGATCCGGTCACGGCACCGTTCTGGCGCAGGCGGCTACGGGCTGGTAGGTATGGCTGATGGCCCGCTTCTCCCGGTTCCACGGCACCCTCTACGGCCCCGAGCGGGTCGATCTCGACTCGGTCGTGGCGCCGCCCTACGACGTCGTCGGTCCGGCGGAGCGGGCCGAGCTGGCGGCGCGCTCGCCCTACAACGCCATCCTCGTCGAGCTGCCCGAGGAGGAGGGCGGGCTCGACCGCTACCGGCACGCAGCCGACCTGTGGGCCCGTTGGCACGCCGAGGAGATCGTCGCCACGGCCTCGCAGCCGACGCTGTACGTCTACCGGATGACCTTCACCGAGGAGGACGGCTCGACCAGGACGACGAACGGCGTCCTCGGGGCCCTCGGGCTCGACCCCGGCCACACGGGCGAGGTGCTGCCGCACGAGCAGACGATCTCGAAGGACAAGCACGACCGGCTCTCGCTGCTGAGAGCGGCCCGCACCAACTTCTCGCCCATCTGGGGCCTCTCGCTGGCACTCGGCCTCGGCGAGTGGTGCGAACGGGCGGCCGCCGCGGCGGGCGGTGCCTACCGCGCCACCGACTCCGACGGCACCGTGCACGAGTGCTGGGCCGTCACCGACACCGAGCTGCTCTCGCAGGCCGAGGCACTCGTCGGCTCCACCCCGGTGCTGATCGCGGATGGTCATCACCGCTACGAGACGGCCTGCGCCTACGCCGAGGAGGCCGCCGGGAGCCCCGGGTCCGACGCCGTGCTCGCCCTCGTCGTCGAGCTGTCGGAGCACGAGCTCGCCGTCCAGGCCATCCACCGGCTGCTCACCGGCGTCTCGGCCAAGGACCTGCCCGGGCTGCTGGCGCCGTCCTTCGAGCTCGCCCCGGGCCCGAGCGACCCGATGGAGCTGCGCGACTCGATGGCGAAGGTCGGAGCCCTCGGTCTCGTCCTTGCGGGAGAGAGCTTCCTCATGTCGCCCCGGCCCGAGCTGCTCGCCACCGTCGAGGACGACCTCGACTCGAGCCTGCTCGGGCGCGCCCTCGAGAACGTCCACGGCGTCGAGGTCCGCTACCAGCACGGCGCCCGGGAGGTCGCACGGGCGCTGTCGGAGGGAGAGGCGGCTGCTGCCGTCCTGCTCCGGCCGGTGTCGGTCGAGCAGATCGCCCGGACCGCGCACGGAGGCAAGCGGATGCCGCCGAAGTCGACCTTCTTCTACCCGAAGCCCCGGACCGGGATGGTCTTCAGGGAGCTCGACGCCGGCTGAGATCCGGTCAGCCGACGGTCCAGGAGGTCCCCGAGCTGAGCAGCGACTGCAGGTCGCCCGCCCCCTTTCGCGCCTGGGCGTCGAGCAGCTGGGAGTCCACCAGGCTCCCGTAGTCGGGCCGCTCGACGGCCCGGAAGACGCCCATCGGCGTCGGCTCGTGGGGACTTGTCGCGATCCGGCTCAGCGCGAACGCGAGCCCGGGGTCGTCACGGGTCTCGTCGTGGACGAGGATGGCACCCTCTCCGACCTCGGCGACCTCGGCGATCTCGAGCTGGCCGCGGTCGTTCATGATCAGGCCGCGGTGGCCGTCGGTGCCGAAGCGGATCGGCTGACCGTGCTCGAGCGGGATCACCATCTCCTCCCGGCTCGCCCGGCCGGTGACGCCCTCGAAGGCACCGTCGTTGAAGACGTTGCAGTTCTGGTAGACCTCGACGAGAGCCGCCCCTCGGTGTTCGTGGGCACGCCGGAACATCTCCTGCATGTGCTTGCGGTCCATGTCGTGGGTGCGCGCCACGAACGACGCCTCGGCGCCGAGGGCGAGGCTGACGGGGTTGAAGGGCGTGTCGAGGGAGCCGAAGGGGGTCGACTTCGTGACCTTGCCCACCTCCGAGGTCGGCGAGTACTGGCCCTTGGTGAGGCCGTAGATCTGGTTGTTGAACAGCAGGATCGTCAGGTTGACGTTCCGCCGGAGGGCGTGGATGAGGTGGTTGCCGCCGATCGAGAGGGCGTCGCCGTCGCCGGAGATGACCCAGACGTCGAGGTCGGGGCGGGAGATGGCGAGCCCCGTGGCGATGGCCGGCGCCCGGCCGTGGATGGAGTGCATCCCG
>JAKACF010000135.1 GCA_021821585.1 Actinomycetes bacterium | reverse complement strand
CGCGTTCGACGCCGCCGCCCGGGCCGTCGTCGTCACCGGCATCGGCGGCTTCAGCCCCATCTTCCTGCTCATCCTGTGCGGCGGGTACGTCTTCGGGGCCGAGTACGGCTTCCTCCTCGGGGCCACCACGATCGTCGTCTCCGCCCTCGTCACCGGCGGCCTCGGGCCGTGGCTCCCCTACCAGCTCTTCGCCGCCGGCTGGGTCGGGGCGGTGGCGGGCCTCGCCGGGAGGCGCCGGCAGGGACGCCCGAACGGGAGGGACGTCCTCCTCCTCGCCGTCGTCGGTGCGCTCCTCGGCTACGGATACGGCGCCGTCATGGACATCTGGAACTGGACCTTCTACCAGTCCTCGCCCGGTCTCGGCTTCCACCCCGGGATGCCCCTCGCCGTGGCACTCGGCCACTTCGCCCGCTTCTATGCCGTCACGTCCTTCGTCTACGACTCCTTCAGGGCCGTCGGCAACGCCGTCATGGTCGCCGTGCTGGGCGCCCCGGTGCTCGTCGCCCTCGCCCGCATGCGCGCCCGGCTGCACGCCGACGTCGAGCCGGTGGTCCTGGCGGTGCCGCCCGACAACCGGGCGGCCTGAGGACGTGACCGCTGTGTGCGCCGCCACGCGGCCCCGCCGTGGCGACGACGCCTGGGCGCCTGCCGCTCCGGCCTCTGTCGGTGCCGGTGGTCGTATGCCCGGTGCCGATCGCCCCCTCCTCGGTCAGGAGGGCGGGCCGAGACAGGCCGGCAGCGCGCGAACCCCGCGTCGGGTCTGGCTGAGCTGGAGCAGTGGGAAGGACAGCGCCGCCGCCCTCGCCCTGCTCCGGGCGCGCCCTGACGTCGAGGTCGCACGGCTGCTCGTGTCGTTCAACGCGGAGGCCGGCCGGGTGGCTATGCACGCCGTTCGACGGGAGCTGGTGCAGGCGCAGGCAGATCGGCTCGGCCTTGCCGTCCACGCCGTCGAGCTGCCCAGTCCCTGTCCGAACGAGGTGTACGAGCGGCTCATGAGCGACGCGCTCAGCGCGGCCATCGAGGACGGTGCGACCGACGTCGCCTTCGGCGACCTGTTCCTCGAGGACGTCCGGGCCTACCGGGAGAACGCCATGGCAGGCACCGGGCTCGGGACACTGTTCCCCCTGTGGGGCCGCCCGACCGCCGACCTCGCCCGGGAGATGGTCGAGAGCGGGGTCCGGGCGGTGGTGACCTGCGTCGACACGAGACAGCTCGACCGGCGTTTCGCCGGCCGGCGGTTCGACCACGCCTTCCTCGACGAGCTGCCCCCACACGTCGACCCGTGCGGCGAGCGGGGCGAGTTCCACACCTTCGTCTACGACGGGCCCGGCTTCGCCGACCCGCTCGACGTGAGCGTCGGCGAGATCCTCGAGAGGGACGGCTTCTGCTTCGCCGACGTCCTCGGTGGCCAAGCGGACCGCCCGTGACCTCCGGGGTGCACGGGCGATCGCTCTCGCCCGGCGGCGGGTCCCCCCCCCTAACCGAGCGAGCGACCCCCACCTGCGGGCCGGGGCCGGATCGTCCCTCCGTACATCGGCAAGGAGAGCTTCGGACCCTCTGAGTCGAGCTGGTCCCACACCTTGCTGAGCCCGACGGATCCGAACTCGCGCACACGCGCCACCGCGTCGAAGTCCAGCACCTCGGTCAGGTAGGTCACCGTCTCCCCTGCGGCCTGCAGCACATGGCCCTCGGCGTCCGCGATGACGCTCATGCCCGTTCCTCCCGGCGACCCGGCGTTGACGTTCACGACGAGCACCTGGTTGGCGATCGCCGTCGCCCGCGCGAGGACGACCTCCTGGGCCCGGTCGGAGGTGAAGGTGGCACTGGCCTGGAAGATCACCTCGGCGCCCATCCAGGCGAGCTGGCGGGCGCACTCGGGGAACCAGCCGTCGTAGCAGGTCATGAGCCCGGCCCGGCCGACGCCCTCGATGTCGAAGACGACGAAGTCCTGGCCGGCGGCGACCGTCTCGAAGGGTCGCCAGGGGAAGCACTTCCGGTACTTCGCCACCACCTTGCCGCTCGGCGAGATGGCGATGGCGGTGTTGTAGACGCTCCCGTCCTCGCCGCGCTCGCAGTAGGTCCCGGGGAGGAGCCACAGCCCCGTCTCGGTCGCGAGATCCGCCAGTCGCTCGCTCATCGGACCAGGGATCGGCTCGGCGAGGTCGTCCCAGTCGGGTGCGTGTTCTGGGGCGGGTGCGTGCGGCTGGAAGCCCGTCAGGTAGTACTCGGGATAGGTGACGAGGCGGGTGGCGGGAAACGTGCGCCGCAGCCGGTGGACCTCGGCGACCATCTGGTCGAGGGATGCCTGGGGATCCCAGGCGACGGGGCTGCCCTGCACGACGGCGATCGGAAGAGCCCGTCGGGAATCGTTGCCCACTGTGTCACCCCGTTCGAGTCGTGCGGCGCCGTCCTCTCCGATGTTGCCACAAGGCTGCCGCCCGGCCACGGCCGTGGCCAGGTCCGTGGCACGCCCGTCGTGGCGCGAGCCCGCGGCCCGTCGAGCGCCTCGTGTCCGTGGCACGCAGGTGTGCGGTGTCCCGAACTCGGCCACGATGTGGCCGATGGGATGGGAGGCACTCGAGCAGTGGGGGGACGAGGCCGGCCGTATCGAGCCGCTCGCCGGTGGGCACAACGACGTGTGGAGCGTGAGTGTGAACGGGCAGCTCGCGGTTGGCCGTCTCGGTGACAGGAGCGACGCCGATCTCGCGTGGGAGACGAGGCTCCTCCAGTACCTGGACGGTGCAGGTCTGGCCGTCCCCCAGCCGATCCCGACGGCGGACGGCCGGCTGTTCGCCGATGGTCTGGTGGTGATGACCCACGTGGACGGCGGACCGCCCGAGACGGAGGCCGACTGGCGCCGCGTTGCCGACACCCTCCGCCGGTTGCATCGCTTGACCCGGGGCTGGCCGCAGCGCCCGGGCTGGCGATCGTCGACCGACCTCCTGAGCGTCGAGACCGGGACGAAGATCGACCTCGGCGCCATGCCGCCTGACGGCGTCGCCCGGTGCCGAGCGGCGTGGGCGCGCCTCCTCGGACGTGATCGCTGCGTCGTCCACGGCGATCCCAACCCGCGCAACGTCCGGCTGACCGAGGACCGGGTCGCGATGATCGACTGGGACGAGGCGCACGTCGACGTCCCGGACCTCGACCTCGTGCTGCCGCACAACGCCGCCGGCCTCGACGACGCGGCCCACGACATCGCTGCCCAGGCCTCGGCCGCCTGGGAAGCCGCCGTCTGCTGGGACGACGAGTACGCAGTCGGGCGACTGGCCGAGGTTCGGCCGGTCTGAGCGCCGCGGTGACCGGAGAGGCCGCACCTCTCCGGAGAGCCCGAGGATTGTGTGGCGCCTCCCACCGGGTTGGGCCTGCCGGGAGGCTCCGGGGCGACGGGTCGCCACGACCGGCCGCGGACCACTCGGCACGACTCGGCAGGCCGGTGCCGCCGGTCGGGCGCTAGCTCGGCGTCGCCATCACGATCACGTTGTCGGCGTACGACCCCCCGGCTGCCGTCTCGGTGAAGGGCCCCCCGCAGGTGACGAGGGCGAGGCGGGGCGGACCGCTGTCGGTGAACAGGGCGGTGTGCACGTCGGTGTTGGGCGAGAGGCGGGGCGCCGCCGAGACCCTCCAGATCGAGCGGTGGCCGCCCCAGTCGAGCACCACCTCGTCGCCGACGACGAGCTGGCCGATCTGGCCGAGCGACCCCTCGCCCTGGCCGACCCAGCTCACGTGGCCGGCGAGCAGCGTCACGCCGGGCTGGCCCGGCGAGGGCGTCTCGGCGTCCCAGCCGACCTCCCTCACGTCGGAGGGGATCGCCAGCGAGCCCCCGACCGGCTGCTCGGGCACGACCGGTGCCGACACTCCGAGGGCAGGGATGGTGACGACCGCCACCTGACCGGCGACCGGGAGGCTCGCACCCACGACGGGATGCTGGGTCACGCGCCGGCGGGCGGGTGCCCGTCGAGCCGGGCGGTGGGCGAGTGCCACCGCCCGCACGTGATCGGCCCCCGCACTGCGGGCGGCGCGAGCCGCGGGTGCGTCGTGGACCCCGAGGTAGGCGAGCCCGAGTCCGGCAACGACCAGGGCGGCCGCTACCGGGAGCACGGCGGCACGGGCGCGGCCCATGGGGGGCCTATGCCCGGCGACGCCGCCTGCCGAGCCCGACTCCACCCACCACAAGCCCGAGGCCGGCGATGCCGAGGCCGACGGGCAGAAGCGGCGTGTGGTCCGGGAGCGGCGAGGGCGGCCCGGTCGAGATGATGACCGGGGCCGGTGCCGTGACGGGGATCGACAGGGTGGAGACGTTCGAGGTGACCGTCGCCCCCGCCGGGTCCGTGCCCCTCGCGACCGCCGAGTCCTTCACCGCCCCGGCCGTCAGGTCCGCCGTGGTGACGGTGAAGACGGCGGTGCAGGTCTCGCTGGCGCCGGCCGCGAGGACCGACTCCTGACAGGTCGGTCCGCTCGTCAGCTTCTCGCCCGCGATCGCCTGGGTGTCGACGACCGCCACGTCCGAGAGCGCCACGTTCCCCGTGTTGGCGAGGGTGAAGTCGTAGGTGATCTTCTGGCCCGCCGCCGTCACCGGGTTGGGCGAGGAGGATGCCTCGGTCTTGTTCAGGGTGAGCGCCGCGCTCGGGACGGTGTAGGAGATGGTGACCACTCCATTGCCGGTGTTGGAGCCGGTCATGGTGACGTGCGTGGCAGAGGACTCCGCGTAGTCGCTGCCCCCGGCTCCGCCCCCTCCCCCGCCCGCGCCCTGGAGAGGGGTGGTGGCGCTCGGCGACGCTGCCGCCGACGCGGCGGACGGCGCCGGCACCGCCTCGGGGAGGACACCGATGTTGCCGGCACCGCCGCCCCCGCCGCCACCGCCGTAGTAGCCTCCGCCTCCACCGCCGCCGTCGCCGCCGTTGAGCACCGGGACGGGCGCCGAGGTCGCGGTCCCGCCGGCACCGCCGGCACCCCCGGTCCCCGTAGCCCCGTCGACCCCCGCCCCGCCGTTGAAGGACGGATCCGCGCCCGCGAGGAAGCTGGCGGCAGCACCGCCCGCCCCGCCGGTCCCCGCTGCCGTGGCGCTGGCTGCGCTCCCGCCGCCACCCCCACCGGCCGGCGGGAGCTGGGACTGCGCCGAGTTGCTCTCGCCTCCCGTGCCGGCGGCACCGGCGGCGCCCCCGGCGCCGCCGGACGGACCGGCGGCGGGACCACTGAGGCCGAACCCGCCACCGGCGCCGCCTGCGCCACCGCCGCCGGCCGCCACGAGGAGGCGGTCGGCCAGCGAGTACGAGCCCTGACGGAGGTCCGAGGCTCCGCCGCCGCCACCGGCGACGGTCGGGAGGTCGCCCGACGCCGTCGGCGCCCCGCCGCCGTTGAAACCGCCGGCACCGAGCGCGCCGGCACCGCCGACGTTCACCTGGTAGGTATCGCCGCCGACGACGGGGATCTCCGCCGTGACCACCGCTCCGGCACCGCCGGCAGAGTGGGCGGAGCCGCTGCCGCCCGATTCGCCGCCGCTCGCCCCCTTCAAGGTGACGAGGGCGCTCGTGACGCCCTTCGGTACCGTCCAGGTCTGGGCGGCGCCGGTGTAGTCGAAGGTGCACGTCGCCGTGCCCTTGGAGACCGAGCAGTTCGAAGGGAGCGGCGCCGCCCCGGCAGGCGGCGCGAGGGCGAGGAAGCTCCCGGCGGCCAGTGCGGCCGCCGCCCCGACGGCGACTGCTCCGGCCCTACGGAACGTCGCGACGTCCCGGCCGCGCCGGAACCGTTGCCCACCGCTCATCGTCCGACCTTCCCCTCTCGCCACTCAAAGGCCGCGCGTGTCCCAGCCCGGAGACGGCGGGACCGTAGCACCTCCGCAACTTTTGCCGCAACGACTGCCGACTGGTGCGGAGCGACGAGGAGCGACGCACGCCGGCGCCGGCGGTCCGCGGACGGCGCCGGCTCGCCAGGAGGGGGCCCGAGCTAGCACCATGTCTCCATGGCTCGCCGACTGATCCTGTGGGACATCGACGGAACCCTCGTCTCCTGTGGCCCGGCCGGCCGGCTGGCGCTCGAGACCGGGGCGGCGCGGGCGGCCGGGCTCGCCTGCGTGCCCGAGGTCGTGATGTCCGGCAAGACCGACCCCCAGATCGTCACCGAGATCCTGACTGCCGCCGGCGTGGACGAGGAGACGCGGGCCCGGCTCCTCCCGCTCGCCCTCCTCGAGGCCGAGCGGGCCCTCGCCGCCTCGACCGATCGCCTCGTCCGCGAAGGGTTCGTCCACCCCGGGGTGCGTGAGGTGCTGGCGGCCCTCGGGTCCGAGTCGGGCGTGCGCCAGAGCCTCGTCACGGGCAACCTGAGCACGAACGCCGCGCTCAAGGTCGGCCTCTTCGGGCTCGACGTCTTCCTCGACCTCCCCGTCGGCGCCTACGGCAGCGACCACCACGACCGGGACTGCCTCGTCCCGATCGCCCTCGAGCGGGTCCGGCGGGAGCGGGGTGCGGACTTCTCCTCCGAGGAGGTCTGGGTGGTCGGCGACACGGCCAACGACCTCCGCTGCGCGAGGGCGGCCGGCGTCCGGTGCCTGCTCGTCGGGACGGGGAACGGCGGCCGCGGCGACGTGGCCTCCCTCGAGGCCGACGCCTTCCTCGAGCACCTCGGCGACGCCGACAAGGCGCTCCACCTGCTCCTCGGGAGCGGCGAGGGGCGCTGACCGGACCGCCGGGGGCGTCGCTATAGTGAACGAAACCGTATCGTTTCGTTCCTCATGACCGACCACCTCGCACCGCCCGCCGACCAGTCCGAGTCGAGCAGAAGCCGCCTCACCGCCGAGCGGGAGGCGGAGCTCTTCACGGCCGTCCTCGACCTGCTCGTCGAGACCGGCTACGAGGCGCTCACGATGGACGCCGTCTCGCACCGGGCGCACGTGAGCAAGGCGACGATCTACCGCCAGTGGGGAGGAAAGCCTCGGCTCGTCGCCACCGCCCTCCGCCAGCTGAAGAGCGGGGAGGACGACTTCGACACCGGCTCGCTGAGGGGCGACCTCGTCGCCCTCGCCCGGGCCGTCGGCTCGGTCGCCGAGACGAACAGCCACCTCGTGGCGGCGGTGGGCCACGCCGTCACGGTCGACCCGGAGCTCGCCCTCGCCATGCGCGAGTGCATGCTCGAGCCGAACAACGAGAAGTTCGGAGCCCTCCTCGCCCGGGCCGTCGAGCGGGGCGAGATCCGAGCGGACAACCCGGCTCTCGGGCACGTCCCGGTGCTGCTGCTCTCCGCCATGCTGTCGCGCCCGATCCTCGAAGGCCGCACGGTCGACGAGGCCTACCTCGTCGGCCTCGTCGATGCCGTCGTCCTGCCCGCGCTGACCGGTCACGCCGGTCCGCCCACCCCCTCTCTCGAAGGATGAACTCATGAGCACCGCCGTGAACGACACCGTCCTCGCACGCGAGGAGCACGAGACGAAGAAGCGGGACCACCGCTGGTGGGCGCTCGCCGTCCTCGGGCTCGCCCAGCTGATGGTGGTCCTCGACGCCACGATCGTGAACATCGCCCTCCCGAGCGCCCAGGCCTCCCTCGGCTTCTCGAACGCCGACCGGCAGTGGGTGGTGACGGCCTACGCCCTCTCCTTCGGCGGCCTCCTCCTCCTCGGCGGCAAGCTGGCCGACCTCGTCGGCCGGCGGCGCACCTTCGTGATCGGGCTGATCGGCTTCGCCCTCTCCTCGGCCGTCGGGGGCGCCTCGACGAGCTTCGCCATGCTCGTCTCGGCCCGGGCGGCTCAGGGTGCCTTCGGGGCACTGCTCGCACCGGCCGCGCTGTCGCTCCTCACCACCGCCTTCACCGAGGTCGCCGAGCGAGCCAAGGCCTTCGCCATCTACGGGGCGATCGCCGGAGCCGGGGCCGCCGTCGGCCTCCTGCTCGGAGGAGTGCTCACCGAGTACCTGAGCTGGCGCTACACCCTGTACGTCAACATCGTCTTCGCCATCCTGA
>JAKACF010000134.1 GCA_021821585.1 Actinomycetes bacterium | reverse complement strand
TTCGGGGCGGGTCGGCCCTCCGGTGGCGTCCGGGTCTCTCCACATGACACACAGCCGGCGCCCTTGTCACCGGTCGGAGGGTTCGACGCCGTCGTGTCGCCACCGTTCGAGCGCAACGGTCCCGGGCTCCCGGCGTCCTCAGTAGTTGTGACAGACGCGGTCCACCCTCAGGGCCCGTCCGGCTCGTCCAGGACCGCGAACCGTCGGGACCCCGACTGACAAGTAGGTGGTGATGATCGTCGACGATCCATCCAACGCGGCCGACCGGTCGGTGTCGCTCGAGGCCGCGTTCGAGGAGAACTTCGACGATCTCTACAGGTTCGCCGTTCGGCGGGTCGGCGAGTCGCCCGCCGAGGACGCCGTAGCCGAGACCTTCGCAAGGGCGGTATCGCGCTACCCGAGCTTCGACTCCGAGCGTGGGTCGGTCCGTGCCTGGCTGTTCGGGATCGAGACGAACGTCCTCCGGGAGGTCCTGAGGGCCAGGTCAAGAGAGCGGCGACCGGTACCCGAGGCTCGGGCCGGGACCGAGTGGGAACGCGAGGTGGAGGGGGTCGAGACGGCGCTCGAGTTGAGGTCGGCCCTCGACGGGCTCCCTCGTCGAAGCGTCGAGTTGCTCCTCCTCGTCGACGGGTTCGCCCTCAGTTACCGCGAGGCGGCCACGGCGATCGGCATACCTGTCGGAACGGTTCGTTCCGGGCTCTCGATCGCTCGCCGGCGGCTGAGACGCGCCCTCGGGTCAGGGTCGAGCCAGAGAGGAACGACGTGATGAAGAACTGCCGCGACGAGCTCCACGACGACCTCGCCCGCATTCCCGTACCGGCCGAGGTCCGCGACCGCCTCCGTCAGCGCCTGCAGCACGCGCTGGAGGAGGCGGGGGAGCCGACGGCATCGAGGCCGGGGCGTCCGGAGGTCGTTCCCCGACGGAGAGTAGGCACCTGGGGACGCCTGGGCGCCGCAGCGGCGGTCAGCGTCGCGCTCCTCGCAACGGTCGCCACGGTCGTGTCCTCACGCGGCAGGGACCAAAGGGCTCGAGGGTCGTTCCTCGCTCTGCCCGGCCACCTGGCCCTGAACACGCGTGAACCCCTGGTCGGCGCCAAGAAGACCACCCTCGCAGCGGCCGAAGTCGGGGCCGACTTCGTCGTGCCCGTGCCCCACAGCGCGGTCGCGAGCACCAGGAATCTCTCCGCCGTCTGGCTCGGGTCCGCCAGGCGGGTCGCGCTCGTCTTCTCGGGAGGCGAGGTCTCGATGGAGCTGGCACCTGCGGCCTACCGGCACCCCCGCCAGAGCTTCGAGACCTTCGTGTCCGAGAACACCGCCCGGGCCTCCGTCCAGAGCCTCGGCGGACGTCCCGTGCTCGTCATCGTGCCGCGCACGGACCCGGGACGGTCGAACCCGGCCTGGGTGGAGCTCGACTGGAACGGGGTGGACGTCAACATCTTCAGCCACCACTACGGAACCCGCGTCCTTCTCCGGATCGCCGCCAGCCTGGCGGATCCTCCCGCGGCGCGCTGCTCGGTCGCCCAGCTCAAGGTGAGCTTCTTCGGCGAGTCCGGCGCGGCCGGCACGGGCCTGATCGGCATCGACCTCGCCAACACCTCCTCGGTTCCGTGCTGGCTGCACGGAGTTCCTCGCGTCTCGTTCTTCGGCCCCGACGGATCTCGCCTTCCCACGACGTGTGGCTACTGCGGTCGGTATTTCCCTCCGGCGGTCCGCGTCCTACTCCGCCACGAGGCAACAGTGCCCTCGTCGCTTCTGCCCGGCCCCGCCACGAGCGCGGGATTCGTCATCGCGAAGCGGGACTTCCCGAGCGGAGCGTCAAACAGGTGCGCAGATGTGAGCTCCATCGCTGTCGAGCTTCCAGGAGTCCTGCATCGCTACGGCGTCCGGGTCGCCCTTCGGGGACAGAACCCGCTGTGTGGCTCGCCCGCTCCGATCGGCGTCTCGCCGATCATGAGCCGCCTCGAGCTGTTCAGCTACGTCGTGACCTCCTGATGGCTGTGGATGACCCGACTCGGCTGTGAGTCGGTCGAGGACATCCGGTGCGGACCCCGGGAGGGAGGCGTGACCGATCTGGGACTGCCACCTGGATCTCGGAGCCCCCGGGGCGGCCCCGCACCATGCTGGCAGGCGGGGGCTCGACCGGACCTCTTTTGGTGGTCGGGACCGGCGTCGATCCGGTGACCTCGCGCTTTTCAGGCGCGCGCTCTACCAACTGAGCTACCCGACCGTGGTGTCGCGAGAGAGCGTACCGCGCCGGGGCGTCCCCGAGAACCGGGTCTCCCTCCCGCACGGGGGCGTCACACTGGCGGACCTGACGGGATTTGAACCCGCGACCTCCGGCTTGACAGGCCGGCGTGCACTCCGAGCTGCACCACAGGTCCCAGCTGGGCCGAGCACCTCGGGGTCCCACCAGCCCGGGATGCGAACGGGCAGGTCCTCGATCACTGCGACCTGCAGATCCTAGTGGCTCACAGGAAGCACCGGAGACGGCCGGAGAGGGCCGTGCGCGATGACGCGACAATGGGTGCATGGCAGGTGCTCCCCACCTCGAGACCTCTCTCGCCCCGACCCGCAGCGGGGTCGTCGGCTCCCTCGTGCTCCTCCCGGTCCTGGTCGCCGCTGCCTACGTCGAGGTCGTGGCGGCAGTCGCCGACTCACTGGACGACATCCAGGCGAAGGCCCACCACGCGACCGGACCGCTGTGGCTCGGGATCTTCGCGGTGCTCGGCATCGCCGGGCCGGTCGCGGCGGGGCTCACGGCCTGGCACACAAAGACCGAGGGACGGAGCTCCTGGCAGGCGGTGCTGCGAGGAGAGATGGCATTCGTCCTGGTCGGGATACCCGCCGCCTTGCTGCTGCTCATGGCATGAGCACGGCACCGACGGTCAGGCTGCCGCCGGTCGACGAGTTGCGAGCCGGCGAGCTCGTGCTGCGTCCCTGGCGGCCCGAGGACGTTCCTGTGCTCCAGTCGCTCGTCCTCCGCAACCTCGAGCACCTGCGGCCGTGGATGCCCTGGGTGGCGGCCGAGCCTGCCCGCATCGAGGACCGCTACGCCCTCGTCCATCGCTGGGACGAGCTCGTCCGGGAGGGGACCGACTGGATATGCGGCGTGTTCGTCCAGGGCGAAGCCGCCGGCAGCTCGGGCCTGCACCAGCGGCGCGGGCCTGGTGTCCTCGAGATCGGCTACTGGCTCGACCAGGGCTTCGTCGGACATGGCATCGCCTCGGCGACCGCTCACCTGCTGACGACGTTCGCTTTCGAGAGCCCGGACACGGCGGCGGTCGAGATCTGGCACGACCGGGCGAACGCCCGCAGCCGGGCGGTCCCCCGCCGGCTCGGCTACGAGCTCGCCGCCGAGGTTCCCGCCGACGAGCCGCTCGCTCCAGGGGAGGAAGGCGTCAACTGCATCTGGCGGATGACCCGGTCCCGATGGCAGGAGCAGCAGCACCGCTTCGATCCGACCGTCCTGCCGGCGGCGTGAGGCGCGTCAGCTGCGACGTCCAGCGTCTGGGTCCCGGGCGGTGCGTACAGTGGCGCCGGTGAGGACGATCGCGCGGGGGACCTTCGAGATCCAGATGTCGCCGTCCTCGCCCGAGCTCTCCGGAGCCGTCGCCAGATTCGACTTCACCAAGACCTTCCGAGGCGACCTCGAAGCCGTCGGTGCCGGGGTCATGCTGTCCGCCGGGGATCCGACGCAGGGCGCCGCAGGCTACGTCGCCATCGAGACGGTGAGCGGGCGCCTCGGCGGCCAGACAGGTGAGTTCGTGATGCAGCAGCTGGGGTCGATGTTCGGCGGCTCGCAGGTGCTGCAGTACGAGGTCGTGCCCGGTTCCGGCCGCGGCGAGCTCGAGGGCATGACGGGCGCGCTCCACCTCACCGTCGACGAGGACGGGACCCACCGTTACGAACTGGAGTACAGCATCTGACCCCGGACCTCTGACCCGGGTCGGGTGGCTGCTGCCGGTGGCCGTGGGGAGCTCAGGGACGGCGGGGGAAGTGGGGGCGCAGGCAGCGGACCGTGGCGACGATGCCCACCGGCGAGCCCGGCTCGGAATCGCACCGGCGGATCACCGCCGCCGGCAGCATCCTCGGGCTGGCGGCCGCGTCCGCCACAGGGAAGACGGCCGCCCGCTCCGAGAGGGTCGGGACCACGCCGAGGGCTTCGGCGAACCAGGCGACCGCCCAGGTCGGCGCTCGACCGTCGGCGACCACGACGACGAGGTCGACCCCCCAGTGCCGCAGGGATGACCGCAGTGCGCTCACCTGTGCCCCCGTCGGCGGCGGCGGCAGGCCGGCGCCGAAGGAGTCGTTGTAGAGGAGCCCGTTGGTGCCGCGGAGCGGGTCGACGTGCTCAGAGCGCCGGCCGTCGGCACCTGGGATGAGCGCCCGCCCACCCACGAGGGCGAAGCCGAGCCCATCGGCCGCCTGCCAGTACATCGCATCCGGCACGTCCGAGGAGGCGTAGGGATAGGTGAGCACGGAGGTGGCCGGCGGGAGGCGCCGGGCCTCCGTCCGGAACCAGGCGGGGATCTCTCCCGGGTGCATGACGAGCGGGAAGCTGTACTGCTCGGCCACCGGCAGGCAGGCGACCGCGGCGAGTCCGACGGTGGCGAGGGTGCCGGCCAGGGGCCCGAGCACCCGGCGGCTCGACCGGTGACGTGGCACCCGTCGGAGCCCATCGGCGAGGACCGTCGCGACGGAGTCGAGCCCGAGCGCCACGAGGAGGCAGGCGGCCGACAACGTGACGAGGGCGAAGCGCCCCGGGGTGATGTCCGCCAGCACCGGGACCCGGTCGAGGTACCGCCAGAGCAGCCACCACTGGGCGGAGTGCGACGAGAACGGGAGAAGGAAGACACCGAAGGAGAGGACCCAGCAGAACAGGCCCGCCGCGAGGATCGGCCAGGCGACCTTGCGCTTCAGGACGACGAACAGCGGGAGCGAGAGCCCGACGACGACGACGAGCCCGATGCCGAGGTACGAGGGCGCCGGACCCGTCGCGCCGAAGTAGCCGATCAGCCGGGCGAAGGCGGACCCGGCGTGCACGTGGCTCCCAGGTCGGACCGAGGTCCAGGGGGAGTCGCCGTACAGGCCGATGGCAGGCCACGGCGGACCGACGACGTGACGGGGGCCGCGCAGCATGAACCACACCGGGTAGGCGAGGGTCACCGCCGACACGCCGACCCCGGTGCCGAACGCGACGAGGATCCGCCTCCGCCGGGCGAAGGCCGCCCGTGGGGCGAGCACGAGGGCGACGAGGAGCCCTGCTGCGGCCCCGAGGACCGTCATCGCCAGAGGCTCGGCCCCGGTGAAGTACTCGGCCGCGACGAGCAGGCCGAGCAAGAGGCCAGCCGCCGCCGGCGAGCGCCTCCTGCCGACCAGGATCTCGTGGAGGACGAGGAACAGCAGCGGAGGGAAGAACAACCAGCTCTGGTTGAGGTGGCCCTGGGTCTCCGCCTGCATCAGGAACGGAGAGAAGCCGTAGAGGACGCCGGCGGCGGCCCGGGGCACCCAGCGCGAGCTGAGCCGGCCGGTCGCGAGGTACATCGAGAAGCCCGAGAGCACCGGCGCCACCGTCTCTGCCACGTTGAAGGCTGCCGTGGCGCCGAAGAAGGCCGTCACCGGCGAGAGCACGAAGCTCGGGAGGAGATAGGAGGTGCTCGCGAGCAGGTCGGCTCCACCCTGGCCTGCGAAGAGGCGGTTCGTGAACAGCGGGTTGTGCAGGTGATCGAGGGCGTACGGCACCCAGGCCATGAACCACACCGCCTGGCCGGTGTCGCCGCAGGGGCACATGACCGTGCGAGTGGGGTGCCCTGTCAGCCAGACGCGGGAGAACACGGCGATCGACATCGCGGCCAGGAGTGCAAGCATTCCGAGATGACCGGCAGCCCGGGCCCGACGGAGTCGTCGTCGCGCCGCGTCGGCATCCTCGCGATCTGCTGCATGAGCCTGTTCATCGTCGGGCTCGACAACACCATCGTGAACGTGGCGCTGCCGTCGATCGGGCGAGAGTTTCACGCCACTGTCTCGGGACTGCAGTGGACGGTCGACGCGTACACCCTCGTCGTCGCCAGCCTGCTCATGCTGTCGGGCTCGACCGCAGACCGACTGGGCCGGCGGAGGGTCTTCCAGGTCGGCCTCCTGTTGTTCACCCTCGGCTCGCTCGCCTGCAGCCTGGCACCGAGCCTCAGCTGGCTCATCGCCTTCCGCATGATGCAGGCCGTCGGCGGCTCGATGCTGAACCCCGTCGCGCTGTCGATTATCCGCAACACCTTCCACGATCCGCGGGAACGGGCGCAGGCGATCGGGATCTGGGGGGCGGTGTTCGGCATCAGCATGGCTCTCGGGCCCGTCGCCGGCGGCCTGCTCGTGCAGTCGGTCGGCTGGCGTTCCATCTTCTGGGTGAACATCCCGGTCGGGCTCGCCGCCGTCGCGCTCACGGCGTACTTCGTGCCCGAGTCGCGGGGATCGCGCAGCCGCCGTCCCGATCCCATCGGCCAGCTCCTCATCATGGCGGCGCTCGCCAGCCTCACGTACGGCATCATCGAGGGCCCGCGCGGCGGTTGGGCTTCCCCGCTCATCCTCTCGCTGTTCCTGCTCGCGCTCGCGAGTCTCGCGCTTCTCGTCGCGCACGAGCGGCGGATGAACGACCCCCTCATCGAGATGCGCTTCTTCGCCAGCGCGCCCTTCTCCGGCATCACGGTGATCGCCATCGTGTCATTCGCGGGACTCGCAGGCTTTCTCTTCCTGAACACGCTCTACCTCCAAGACGTCCGCCACCTCTCGGCTCTCGGCGCCGGCCTCGACACACTGCCCATGCCGGCGACGATGGTGCTCGTCGCCCCCCTCTCCGGCAGGCTCGTCGGACGGTCGGGCGCCCGGCCGTCGCTGCTGCTCGGAGGCGCCGGCATCGCGGTCGGAACCTTCTTGTTGAGCGGGCTGCGGGCGTCGACGAGCTTCCCCCATCTGTTTCTCGCCTACGTCGTCTTCGGCGTCGGGATCGGGCTCGTCAACACGCCGCTCGCGACCACTGCGGTCTCCGGCATGCCCGCCAGCCAGGCCGGTGCCGCCAGCGCCGTGGCGTCGACCAGCCGGCAGGTAGGCCAGTCCCTCGGCGTGGCCGTCACCGGTGCGATCGCCGTTGGCGTGCTCGGCGGCGGCTCGATCGGAGCCGGCTTCGCCGACGCCACCCATCCGGCCTGGCTCGTCCTCACCGCATGCGGGGCCTTCGTCGTGGCACTCGGGCTGGTCACGACCACGCCCTGGGCGAACCGGACGGCGCGCCGCACTGCCGAGCGGTTCGGGCTGGAGGACGTGCCGGTGCCGACGGCCCCGGTCAGCGGTGCTCCAGCTCCGAGCGGGCCACCTGTGCCATGAGGCGGTAGTCCATCTTGCCGTTGGCATGGCGCGCCACCTGGGCGATCTCGAGGACCCTCTTCGGTGCCTTGTAGCCGGCCAGGTGGGCCTTGGCGTGCGCCACCAGTGCCTCCTCGTCGACATGGGCGCCTTCCTCCGGCTCGACGAGTGCGATGACCGCCTCGCCGAAGCGCTCGTCGGGCACGCCGACGACCGAGGCGTCCCGGACGCTCGGATGGCGCTTCAGCACCTCCTCGACCTCCTCGGGGAAGACCTTCTCCCCGGCGGTGTTGATGCAGCCCGAGCCCCGCCCGAGCAAGGTGATGGAGCCGTCGAGCTCGACGGTCGCCCAGTCGCCGGCGACGACGAAGCGCCGCCCGTCGATCGTGAGGAAGGTGGCCGCCGTCTTGTCCGGATCCTTGTAGTAGCCGACGGGGAGGTGACCGCTCACCGCCAGGCGACCGGCCCTCCCCGAGCCGGGCAGCACGTCCCGGTTGTCGTCGTCGAGGACCCGCACGTGGTCCCCGAGCCGGAACCGCGCCGTCGCCGCCTCGCCGGGCTGCTCGGCGACAGCGCTTCCGACCGAACCCGACTCGGAGCTGCCGAGGCCGTCTACC
>JAKACF010000133.1 GCA_021821585.1 Actinomycetes bacterium | reverse complement strand
CCAGGTGCTCGGGACGGCGAAGGAGAGACCGGCGAAGCTCATCGTCCGCCAGCTGGCCGGTGCCGCCACGTCGCTTCTTGCGAGCACGACCGAGAGCGGCGAGCGCGTCAGGGTGGCGAGCACCTTGCGGGCGAGCGGGCCGCTGGCGGTGACCTCGTCGTCGAAGGCCCACTTCGACAACGTCGCCTGCCCGCCCGACGAGCCGGTGGGCACGCCGCCCCCCCTGCGCGGCGACCTCACGATCGAGACGACGTTGGCCGGCGGAGCGAGAGACTGCCCGGCGTTGCAGGAGAGTGGCGTCGGGGGCTCGCCGACGAAGACCCATCCCCCGACGTGGTTCGAGCAGGCTTCACCGTCGGCTCCCTCGAGGAGCCAGGACGTGGGCACCGAGATCTGGGCGTCGCCGAGCGCCACCGGCGACCACCCCGGCGGGGTGAGCGAGGTGTCGGTGAGCGGCCCGGAGCCGTAGGGCGCGCCCTTGAGGCTCACGGCCGGCGTCGACGGTGGCAGGGAGCCGCCGCCTCGAAGCGCCAGCGGCACGGCGACAGCCCCGAGGGTGACGGCCGCCACCGTCGCCAGGACGGCGATGCGCCGCGGCGCGGTCCACCAGCCGCCCGGCGTAGTCGTGGCTGCCCCGTTCTCGGCCCGCTCGACGATCGATCCCCACACCGCATCGAGCTCGGAGGGCCGGGAGTCGGGGGTCGGGGCAGCTGACCTGACGAGGGTCCTCAACCGGTCGTCATCTGGCATCGTCGTCCACCTCCAGGAGACGCTCGAGTCGGCTGCGGGCGGCGTGCAGGGCCGCCTTCACGGTGCCCGCCGAGACGGCCATCGTCTCGGCCACCTCGTCGACCGACAGGTCGCCGAGGTAGTACAGGACGACGGCGAGGCGCTGGCGTTCGGGCAGGGCCGAGATGGCCGCCCGGACGTCGAGCCGCTCGGCGGTGGCGGTCTCCGGTGCGGCCAGCTCGCGGTGGACGAGGCGGGCGATGCCTCGCCGCTCGCTGCCCCGGCGCCGGGCACGGTCGAGCGCCTTGTTCACTGCCACCCGTCGCACCCAGGCGGCCGGGTTGTCGTAGGTACACACCTGCGGCCAGCGCCGGTAGGCCTCGACGAAGGCGTCCTGGACGGCGTCGCGCGGCTCGTCGGTGATCGCCGAGGCCAGCCGGACGAGGCCGTCGTAGCTCGACCGGAAGAGCGCCTCGAGGCCGACCGGCATGGCGCCGTCCCCGGCAGCCCGGCTCGTCGCCGACACCTGGGTCACCCCGGCTCGCTTTCCATGACCTTCTACACGCCCGGGCGGGCTCTCCGGTTGAGCGCGGCGTCTCAGTGGAGGCAGAACTCGTTGCCCTCCGGGTCGGCGAGCACGGCCCAGCGGTGGTCGAGCTGGCTCTCGTAGCCGACGAGGGTGGCACCGTCGCCCACGAGCCGTGCCACCTCGTCCTCGAGCCGGCCGGCGGCGAGCGGGACGTCGAGGTGGACGCGGTTCTTCGCCGTCTTCGGCTCGGGGACGCGCTGGAAGTACAGGCGGGGGCCGAGACCGGTGGGGTCGCTGGCTGCGGCGCCGTCGGCGAAGCACCGGAGCCCCCCGAAGGTCGTGACGTCGCCCTCGGCGATCGTGCCGGCCCCCAGCATCTCGGTGACGGCGTCGTGGACGTCCTCGACCTCGTAGCCGAGCAGGGCCGCCCACCAGGCGGCGAGGCGGTTCGGGTCGGCGGCGTCGAAGGTGACCTGGACGTTGCGCCGCTGCTCGGTCATCGCGCCTCCCGGCGCCACTGTAGGTCCATCGCAACAGGCCTGCAGCTGCCGGTAGAACGGTGCCCATGCAGATCGGCGTCGTCTACCCCCAGACCGAGCTCCCCCCGGAGCCGCAGGTCGTCCGCAGCTACGTGGAGCACGTCGGGTCGCTCGGCTTCGCGCACCTGCTCGTCTACGACCACGTGCTCGGCGCCGATCCGGAGGTGCACGCCCCCTGGGAGGGCCCCTACGACGTCGACACGACCTTCCACGAGCCCTTCGTCTTCTTCGGCTTCCTGGCGGCGGTGAGCCGGCTCGAGCTCGTCACTGGGATCGTCATCCTTCCCCAGCGCCAGACGGCGCTCGTGGCCAAGCAGGCGGCCGAGGTGGACCTGTTGAGCGAGGGGCGGCTCCGCCTCGGGGTCGGGGTCGGGTGGAACCCGGTCGAGTACGAGGCGCTCGGGCAGGACTTCACCACCCGCGGGGCGAGGGAGGAGGAGCAGGTCGCGCTCCTGCGCCGGCTGTGGACCGAGCGCTCGCTCACCCACGAGGGCCGCTTCGACCGGGTCCGCGGCGCCGGTCTCTCCCCCCTTCCCGCGCAGCGGCCGATCCCGGTCTGGATGGGCGGCCAGTCCTCGCCCGCCTACCGGCGGATCGGACGGGTGGCCGACGGCTGGTTCCCACAGGTCGCCCCGGGCCCGGCGCTCGAGGAGGCGAGGGCCGTCGTCGCCGAGTCGGCCGAGCAGCAGGGGCGCGACCCCGCCCTGATCGGGATGGAGGGTCGGGTGGTGAAGGAGCCGGGCGACCCCGCCCGGCTCCTCGAGGCGGTCGAGGCGTGGCGCCTGGCAGGGGCGACGCACCTCTCGGTCAACACCATGGGCCAGGGCTACCGGGGGCTCGACGGCCACCTCGCCGCCCTCTCGGAGGCAGCCGAGGCACTCGGGCTCCGGGCCAAGGGCTGAGCTCAGCGGCCGTCGTAGGCGAGGGCGCCGCCGACGCCGGTGGCGAGGACGCGGAGGTCGGCGAGCTCGCCGTGGGGAAGCTCCCGCGGGTCCTGCTCGAGCACCACGAAGTCGGCGAGCTGGCCGACGCGGAGCGAGCCCCGGTCGCCCTCGGCCCGCTCGGCGTAGGCGGAGCCGGCGCTGTAGGCCCTGAGCGCCTGCTCGACCGTGAGCGCCTCCCCCGCACCGAAGCTCGCACCCGAGCCCGTCCGCCTCGTCACCATGTCGGCGATCCCCCGCATCGGCCTGCCGTCGACGACGGGACGGTCGGAGCTCCCCGGCAGGGCGACGCCGGCCTCGAGGAAGCTCGCCAACCGGTAGGCGTCACCGACGCGGTCGGGTCCGAGGGCCTCGATCATGCCGTCCCCGATCTCGCCGATGAAGCGGCCCTGGGGGACCGCCACGACGCCGAGCCGGGCGAGGCGTGCGAGCGAGGAGGGTGTCGTGACGCCGCAGTGCTCGATGCGGTGGCGGTGGTCCGGCCGGGGAGCGTCCCCGAGCGCCTCCTCGTAGCAGTCGAGCACGAAGGAGACGGCGGCGTCCCCGATGGCGTGCGTGGCCACCTGCCAGCCCGCCCGGTGCGCCCCGACGATGACGGCGCGTAGACGATCGGGATCGGCCTGCGGGTAGCCGGTGTTGGCGGGGTCGTCCTCGAAGCCGTGCTCCATCCAGCAGGTGCGCCCGATGAGCGAGCCGTCGGAGAAGACCTTCACCGGCCCGAGCCGCAGCCAGTCGTCGCCGAGGCCCGTCCTGAGCCCGCCGGGCAGCCCGAGCGCGCCCTCGAGCCCGTCGTCGGCGTGGCCCGAGACCGGGCCGAGGACGTCGGAGGAGACCATCACCGTGGAGCGAACCTTGAGGCGGCCGCTCTCGCGGGCGAGCTGGTAGGCGGCAAACTCGACGGGGCTCTGGCCGATCCAGCCGCCTGCCACGCCGGCGTCGCAGACCGACGTCAGTCCCTCGGCGAGGTAGCGGTCGTGTGCCCGCGAGATCGCCTCGGCGAGCTCCTCGAGCGAGCGCGGGAGCACGAGGGCCTGGACGAGGGACTGGGCCCGCTCCTCCAGGAGTCCGGTGGGCTCCCCCTGTTCGTCGCGCACGACCGACCCGCCGTCGATCGCCCCGTCGACGGCCGAGCCGATCCGCTCCAGGGCGGCCGAGTTCACGACGCACATGTGGCCCGAGGTGTGCTGCAGCCACACCGGCCGGCCACGGGCGGCCTCGTCGAGGCGGTGACGCTCGGGATGCCGGCCGCCGAGCTTGTTCTGGTCGTAGCCGGTCCCGACGACCCAGTCGTCCACGCCGAGGGCGGCGGCGCGGGCGGCGACGGCCCCGTAGAGCTCCTCCATCGACGAGACGGGCGGCGTCGACAGGTCGAGCTCCGAGAGCGACAGGCCGAAGGCGGTCGTGTGGCAGTGGGCGTCGTGGAACCCGGGGAAGAGGGCGGCCGAGCCGAAGTCCTCCTTCACGAGAGCGTCCCGGGCGAGCTCTTCTGCCACATCGTCGAAGGCGACGACGCGGCCCCTCCACACGGCGAGCGTGCGGGCGCGCGGGCGGTCGTCGGCCCAGGTGGCGATGCGTGCCCGGAAGACGGCGTCGGCGTTCATGGGCGACATGGTGTCATGCGGCGGCGGTACCGTCAGGCGGGGATGGAGCCGACAGAGGCGTTGCGGCGGGTCGCGTACCTGCTCGAGCGGGGCCGCGCCGAGAGCTACAAGGTGCGGGCCTTCCGCCGTGCGGCCTCGACGGTCGAGTCGACCGACCCCGCCCTGCTCGACCTCCTCGCCGCCGGCGGGCGGCTGAAGGAGCTGGACGGCGTCGGCGACACGACCGCCAAGGTGATCGCCGAGGCGCTCGCCGGCGGTGTGCCGGCGTACCTGGCGCACCTCGAGGGCGAGGCGGAACCCTCCGTGTCGCCGGAGGTGTCGGCTCTCCGCTCGGCCCTGCGGGGCGACTGCCACTCCCACTCCGACTGGTCCGACGGAGGGAGCCCGATCGGGGAGATGGCGGCCGCCGCCCGCGACCTCGGGCACGAGTACCTGGTTCTCACCGACCACAGCCCGCGCCTCACCGTCGCCCACGGTCTCGACGCCGACCGGCTCGTCGCCCAGCTCGAGGTGGTGGCGGAGCTGAACGAGACGATGGCCCCCTTCCGGATCCTCACCGGCATCGAGGTGGACATCCTCGAGGACGGCAGCCTCGACCAGTCAGAGGAGCTCCTCGCCCGGCTCGACGTGGTGGTGGCAAGCGTCCACTCCAAGCTCCGCATGGACGGGCGGCAGATGACCCGACGCATGGTGCGGGCGATCGAGAACCCGCACGTCGACGTCCTCGGCCACTGCACCGGGCGCCTCGTCGTCGGGCGGGGCCGGCCCCCGTCGGACTTCGACGCCGCAGCGGTCTTCGACGCCTGCGCTCGCACCGGGACGGCCCTCGAGATCAACTCGCGCCCCGAACGGCGGGACCCGCCGCCCGAGCTCCTCGACCAGGCGGCCGCTGCGGGCTGCCTCGTCGCCATCGACACCGACGCCCACGCCCCCGGCCAGCTCGAGTGGCTCGGGCTCGGATGCGAGCAGGCGGTCGAGGCCGGCATCCTCCCCGACCGCGTGGTCAACGCGAAGGACGCCGGCGGGCTCCTCGCCTGGGCGGCCGCTCACTCCGCCTGAGCAGCGACGAGCCTCGAGATCGAGTTCACGGCGTCCACGAGCTCGTCGGTCTCGGTGGTGAGGAGCTGGCGCTCGACCGGGTCGCGTCCGCCGGCCCCGCTGAGGGCGTCGACCAGCTCGTTGTGGGCCTCCCGGAGCTCGCGCTCGGGATGGTCGTGGCGCGTCGACGGCGGCGGCGCAGAGCGTCCGACCAGGGAGAAGAGCACCTCGGCCGACTCGCCGACCGACGAGCGCGGCACGAGCTCGCGAAGGTGGGCGGCATCGTGGCGCATCCGGGCGACGAGCGCCCGGGCGAAGCGGCCGACGGCGGGAACCGGGGGGTCGGTCGTGCCGGGGAGCCGGGCGTGCAGGGTGAGCAGGCTGAGCGACGAGCGCCGGGCGGCGGCGAGGATGCCGCCGACCCGGTCGAGGTCGAGCGGGGCGTCTCGTCGCGACCGGGCGGGCTCGCCCGCCATCCTCGCGAGGGAGAGCTCGGCGTTCGAGCGCGCCCGCCTCACCGCCGACCGCATGTCGTCGAGCGAGTGCCGCCTGGCGCTCGCCGGCTCGCTGAAGCAGGCGAGGAGGGCCTCGGCGTAGTCGGCCTGGGCGGCGACGAGCGTGGCGAGCTGGGGGGCCGCGAGGCGCGACTCCCAGGTCGGCCAGGCGAGGTATGCCCCGATGGCGAGCACGCCGCCGACGAGGGTCGCCACGAGCCGGGCGCCCGCTGTCGAGACGGCCGGCTCGGCGGCGAATGCGAGGAGGAAGACCACGTAGGCGGTGACGAAGACCGAGAACAGGGCGTAGTTCACCCGGACGATGACGAAGGCGAAGAAGGCCGAGAGCGCGAACAGCACGGCGAGGCCCGTCTGGTCGGGACGGATGGCGACGACGAGGAGGGTGGCGGCGAGTGCCCCGAGGACCGTTCCGGCAACCCGGCTGATCCCCCGCACGGCGGTCGTGGTGAAGTCCTGGCGGAGCACGAGGAGCGCCGTCAGCGAGATCCAGTAGCCGTGGGCGAGACCGGTCAGGCGGTAGAGGATCATCCCGAGCGTGAGCACGGCGCTGAGGCGCAGCGCGTGGCGGAAGACCGCCGACTGCCAGGAGAGGTTGGCCCGGAGCGTGAGGGCGGCGTCGGACAGCCCGTCGCGGCGCCGGCGGGGGAGCCGGTGGCGTTCCCCGTCGTCAGTGGCCGTGCCGTCGGCGCTCACAGAGGCCGTTCGCACCATGCCGCGGAGCTGACCGGCCAGCGCGTCCATGAGGGCGGCCGTCTCGCGCACCTGCCACGGCGTCGCGCCGCTCCCCTCCGGGCGCGGGCGCTCGGTGGAGAGCCGACCGAGCGAGGCCGTGCTCGCCGGCTCGGTGTCGGCGAGCACGGCCGTGGCGACCGACCGGAGCACGGACGCACAGGCGAGGAGGAAGGCGTCGATCTCCGGGAGCTCGCCTCCCGAACGCGACAGCGAGCGCCTCATGTTGGAGAGCGCGGCCAGGGCGATCCGGGCGCGTGCCGCCTCGTCGACGAGCGCCTGGAAGGCCACGAGCTGGGTCGCCCGACCGAGCGGTTGCGGGTCGCGCAGTGCCGCGCGGGCATCGTCGATGGTGGTCGGCGGGATGCCGGCCTCGACGCCGCGGGTCACCGACTCGGCGTAGGAGGCGAGGTCCCGGTACAGGGCCGCCACGGCGCCGCGCTCGGCCCCGTAGGAGCGCAGAGGCCAGGTGACGACGACGAGGAGGCTCTGGACGAGGGCGCCGGCGAGGATCATGCCCCCGTAGTCGACCGCTTGCGAGGCGGTCATCGGGAAGGCGTTGACGATGATGACCGCCACACCCCACTGCAGACCGACGACGAGCGCCGGCTGGCCGAGCGCGGTCATCATCCCGGCGACGAAGGACCAGACGGCGACCGCCACGATGGCTGCCCAGTCAGCCCGCCCTGCCAGCCCCCCGGAG
Source organism: Actinomycetes bacterium (assembly GCA_021821585.1). Classification (GTDB taxonomy): domain Bacteria; phylum Actinomycetota; class Acidimicrobiia; order Acidimicrobiales; family Bog-793; genus JAKACF01. The sequence goes on along the minus strand of JAKACF010000133.1, from coordinate 681 downwards.
ATCGTGGCGGCCGCCATGCCGACGCCGACCACGAAGGTGATGAAGACCCGCCTCCGGTAGGCGCCCTGGAAGGAGGCGAAGCCGGCGCACAGCGCCCCGATCGACCCGTAGACGCCGTCGGCCACCGCACCGGTCGACAGGCCGAGGACGAGGGGGACGAGGACGCCCGCCATGCAGCGCAGCGCGCCGGGCAGGTCCGCCTGGTCGAGGTTCAACCGGGCGCTCTCGCCGACGAGCGCGCGCGCCCGAGCGGACACGCTCACGTCCGCCTGATGGGCCCGTCCGGCTCAGGGTGACCCTCGACGAAGGGAAGCGACGGGAGCTGGAGGACCGGGCCGAGCTCGTCGACGAAGGCCATGTGCACCTCGAGGTCCTCGAGGTGCACCCGTGGCCGGGCGAGACTGACCGGCGGGCTGGAGTCGTCGAGGTGGGGGCGGCGCGGCCAGGGCTGGCGCAGCTCGGCCATCTTGAACATCTGAGCTGCATCGAGCATCTTCACGCATGCCTGCATGGCGAGGGCCGCCGAGTCGACGGCGATTGGCCGGAGCAGGGGAGCGAGGTCGATGCGGCGGGTGTCGTCGGCGTGCGAGAGGAACAGCGCCATGCCGTAGCCGTGGGCGAAGAATCCCGGGCCGAGTGCGTCCTCGATGCGGATGGCGACCGAGGCGATGAACCCGGGCC
>JAKACF010000132.1 GCA_021821585.1 Actinomycetes bacterium | reverse complement strand
CGAGACCTCGATCGGCGAGCGCGGCGGCGTGTGGCGGAGGGCGTTGGTGAGCAGGTTCGCCACGGCCCGCCCAAGGTGGCCGGCGTCGCCGAGGACGACGACCGGCTCCGGCGCCTCGAGGGAGATACGCCGGTCCGGGGCGACGGCGGCGGCCGCCGTGCAGGCGTCGGCCGCCACGACGGTGAGCTCCACCTCCTCCCGCACCGCCTGGGGCTGCTGGTCGAGGCGGGCGAGCAGGAGCAGGTCGTCGACGAGGCGCTTCATCCGCCCCGCCTCGGCCTCGATCCGGCGGGCGGCGAGGGCGGGCTCGGTCGCCGCCCCGCCCCCCGGGCCGAGGCGCAGGAGCTCGGCGAAGCCCTGGATGGAGGTGAGGGGCGTGCGGAGCTCGTGCGAGACGTCCGCCAGGAACCGGCGGAGCCCGGCCTCGGCCTCGACCCGCTCGGCGAAGCTCCGCTCGATCTCCGCCAGCATGGTGTTGAGCGCCACGCCGAGCTCGATCACCTCGGTCGGCCCCCGGTCCGCCTCCACCCGGTGGGAGAGGTCACCGGCCGCGATCGCCTGGGAGTCGTGGGCGATCCGCTCGAGTGGCCGGAGGCCGCGTCGGAGGATGAGCCAGGCCGCCGCGAGCAGCAGGGCGAGCAGGATGACGGCCGCCACCGTCTCGACGAGGACGAGGCGGTGCAGGGCGGTGTCGAGCCCGGTCATCGGCTCGGCGACGACGACGACGTAGCCCGGCACCCCGGAGGCCGCCGTGACGAGGACCCGCCAGGTCGGCCCTCCCGCCTTCACCGAGGCGGTGCTGAAGAAGCGCTCCGCCTTGCCCGCCGGCGGGCGCAGCTGGGCAGCCGACAGGCTCGGCCCTCCCGCCTCGAAGACGATCTCGTCCGAGCGCATCACCGCACCCGACGGGGAGACGAGCGCCGCATAGGAGCCGGGGGCGAGGACGACGCTCGGGGGAGGAAGCGGGCCGCTCGGGGCGGGCTCCAGCTTCGCCTGCTGCTCGAGGCGGTCGGCGATGGGCTCGACCGAGGAACGCAGCTGTGCGTCGAGCTGCGAGAGCTGGCTCGGGGCGTAGAACGAGTAGGTGGCGGCGCCGAAGGCCGCCAGCCCGACGACGAGGAGTGCCGCCAGGCTGAGCGAGAGCCGCAGCCGGAGGCTCACGGCTCCTCGCTTCGCGCCGCCTCGGCCTGCTGGCGGGGGAGGCGGAGGCTGTAGCCCACGCCGCGGACCGTGTGGATGAGCTTCGGCCCCTGTGCGTCGATCTTCTGGCGGAGGTAGCTGATGTAGGTCTCGAGCACGCTCGCGTTGGAGGTGAAGGTGTACTCCCAGACCCGCTCGAGGATCTGCTCCCGGGTGAGGACGCGCCGGGCGTTGGCGAGCAGGTAGTGCAGCAGCTTGTACTCGGTGGGCGTGAGCTCGATCAGGCGGCCCGCCCGCCAGACCTCGCGGGTGTCCTCGTCGAGGACCAGGTCGGCGTAGCTGAGCCGGTGCTCGCCCGGCGTCGTCCCGAGGGCGCGACGCAGGACGGCCTTCACCCGCTCGACGAGCTCCTCGATCGAGAAGGGCTTGGTGACGTAGTCGTCGACCCCGAGCCGGAGCCCGCTCACCTTGTCGGCCGTGGCATCGAGGGCGGTCAGGAAGATGACCGGGATGCGGCGGCCTGCGCCCTCTGCCAGCCGGAGGCGGCGGACGAACTCGTAGCCGTCAAGGCCCGGCATCATGATGTCGAGCACGACGAGGTCGGGTCGGGTCTCCGCCACGGCCGCCAGCGCCTCGGCGGCGCTGGCGAAGCGGACCGGTCTCATGTCGTTGATGGACAGGCCCATGGCGACGAGCTCGGTGATGTGCTCCTCGTCGTCGACCACGTAGACGAGCGGGCTGCGACCCGACTCTTGCTCCCCGCCCGAGTCCCGCATAACTCGACGCTACCGGCGGCGGCGCCGGCGGCGGCGGGAGGCCGGGTGACTCGGAGGGAGCACCAAGGCCGCCCTGAGGGTTCTCCAAGGACGCGCTCCCTCGGCTGGCCGGATGGGCGGACTCGGCGGGAGTTCCAAGGCTCAGCCGAGACCGGGCGGAGGCTCCGGCGGAATCCTGTCTGTGTGCCAACCCGGGCACCCAGAGAAAGGACAACCGGACGCCATGACGTGGTTCTTCGTCATCCTCCCCGCCATGCTGCTCGCACTGGCGGCCGCCGTCGTGCCGGTCCTCGTCACGATGGTCCGCGACGAGCGGGAGCGCCGTGCGGCCGCCCAGGCCGCAGCCGACCGCCTTCGGACTGCCGACCGCGGCCACGGCGACGTTCCCCGTGCGAAGGCGGCGTGACGGCACCCTGCCGCCACCGCTCCCACAGGCGACGACCCGGTCCGGCTCTCCGCCGGCCGGGTCGTCGTCAGGTCAGGTGTCCCCGGGCGCTCACCGGCCAGCGGTCGACGACCACGCCGTTCGAGACGACGTCGTAGTGGTCGAACAGGTTGACGACCGGGCAGACGTGGTTGGGGACGACCCGGACGACGGTCCCGACCCGGGCGGAGACGCCAGGCGGCAGGGAGACGAGGCCGTGGCACTCCGAGAGGGCCGTCACCGGGGCGTCGGCCAGCTCCGGCACGATGCCGTGGTGGCTCAGCCACGCCGGACGGTCGCTCGACAGCGCCTTGCTGCCGGCGTCGAGCACGACCTGGCCGTCCACCGCCGTGCTGACGACGGTGGCGACGACCGCGGCGGCCACATGGTCGAGGGTCGTCGTCCCGAGCTCCACCTGCTGGCGGTCGTTGAAGACGTAGGTGCCCGGCCGCTCCTCGTTCACCGCCCCCGACGCCGAGGCGACGGCCGTCGGCGTCGACCCGGCGCTCACCCGCACCGGTTCGATGCCGTGGCGCGAGAGGGCGGCCGCCGCCGTCTCGAGGGCGGCACGCTCGTCGGCGGCGGCCCCGGGCGGGGCGGAGCGGTCGTGGTAGCCGTGGCCGCCGTGGGTGAAGACGCCGACGACGCGTAGTGCCATCTCCCGGCACCGGGAGGCGAGCTCGCCCGCAACCTCCGGGCGCACGCCGCTTCGGTGCTGGCCCGAGTCGATCTCGACGAGGACCTCGAGGCGGCCGGCCATGCCGGAGGCAGAAAGGCGGCCGGCGGCCTCGAGCGAGTCGAGGCCGACCGACAGGCGGACCCGCTCGGCGAGGCGGCGCAACCGGTCGACCTTGGCGGGCGGGACGTAGAGGGGATAGGCGATGAACAGGTCACCGCAGCCGGCATCGGCGAAGACCTCCGCCTCGCCGAGGGAGGCGACGGTGAGACCGGCCGCCCCCCGGGCGAGCTGGAGCGCACCGACCTCGACGGACTTGTGCGTCTTCGCGTGCGGCCGGAGCGCCACGCCGGCCTCCCGGATCCGGCCGGCCATGGCGTCGAGGTTGGCGACGAGCGTCTCGCGGTCGACGACGAGCGCCGGCGTCTCGATCCCGTGCGGCAGCGGCCACAGCATCCTGACTCCTCTCACTCGCGGCGGGCGGTCGCAGCCTCGCCGGGAGGCCACGACACCGCCGACGTGCTGGCAGCCGGGCTGCCGGCACCCGACCGGCTAGCGACAGGGATCGAGGCGCCCGAGCTCGGCGGGCGGTTCGCCCGTGGCGATCTGGCGGGCGAGCAGGCTCCCGGTGAGCGGCCCGAGGGTGATCCCCCACATGCCGTGGCCGCCTGCGACGTAGACGCCCGGCGTCCGGGTCGCCCCGACGAGCGGCACACCGTCGCTCGAGAGCGGCCGGGCGCCCATCCACTCGTCCGAGCGGCGCTCCCAGTCGATGCCCTCGAGCAGCGGCCGGACGCCCCGGAGGATCGTCGGGATCCGGCTCGAGCGTGCCGGCGCGTCGGGGGAACCGAACTCCATGATCCCGGTGACCCGGAGCCGGTCGCCCTGCGGCGCCACCGCCACCCGGGCGGCCGGGAAGTGCGCCGGCCCGCTGAGCGGCGGGTCGCAGGGGACCGTGAAGCTGTAGCCGCGGCCGCCGTACACCGGCACCCGCACCCCGTGCGGCGCCGCAAGGGTGCTCAGCCAGGCGCCGCTCGCCAGCACGACGGCGTCGGCGTCGAGGTCGGCGCCGTCGGTCTTCGCCACGACCACCCGGCCGCGCCGCTCCACGCTCGTCACCTCGGTGTCCTCGACGATCTTCCCGCCGCGCCGGCGCACCACCTCGGCGAGCGCCGTGACGTACTTCGACGGGGTGATGAACTGCTGCCCGCGGATCCTGACGGCGGCGGAGATGTGCCCGGAGAGGCGGGGTTCCTGCCGGCGGGCCTCGTCGCCGGTCAACAGCTCGATGTCCACCGGCTGTCCGGACGAGACGAGCGCCTCGAGCTCGTGCAGCAGCCCGCTCTGCCCGTCGGGATGGGCGAAGCACGAGAGGATGTCGCTCGTCGTGACCTCGGCGGTCACCCCGCCTTCGCGCTGGTGCTCGTAGGAGGCGGCCACCTGCTCGTTCAGGGGGCGGTAGGCCTCCATGCCGCGGCGCCAGGCGGCGGTCGTGCAGTGGCGCACGAGGCTCAGGGCGAAGCGGGCAAGCCGGGGGTCGGCCTGCCAGGCGACCCCGACCGGGGAGCGGGGGTTCACGACCGCCTTCAGCCCGTAGCGCAGGATGGCCGGCTCGGGGAGCGGACCGGTCATTGCGGGAGAGAGAAGGCCGGCGTTCTGCCACGACGCGCCGGCACCGGGCTGCTTGCGGTCGACGAGGGTGACCTCCACGCCGTGCTCCTGGAGGGAGAAGGCGCACGACAGCCCCACAATCCCGGCACCGACCACCACCGCGCTGCTCGGTGGCCGCTCTCGTCCCTCGTCCGTCGTCATACCGGCACTCCTCCACCTCATGCTCGGGTCACCCCGGATTCTGGTGCCTCGAAGCCAGTCCGCCCGACCAGGCTAATGACGAGAGGCACGGCTGCCGAAGAGCCGCGGGAGAGCTCAGGATCGCCACGTCGCGAACACCGAAGCGCCTGGGTTGTCTGTCGGATCGACACCGCCGCCACGCCGTGTCGCCTGCCCGGCCACAGCTGACCCTCAGCGAGAGAACGAGCACCGCTCGGCAGGCAGACGTGGGCCCCGGTGGCAGGCCCCAGGGCCCGCGTCCCGGACTCGGGTGCTCAGCTCCGGGCCAGGTCCCCGAACCGGGCGTAGTTGCTGACGAAGGCGAGCTTTGACACGCCCGTCGGCCCGTTGCGGTGCTTGGCGATGAGCACCTCGGCGACGCCCCGGTCGGTGGAGTCGGGGTTGTAGACCTCGTCGCGGTAGATGAACATCACCACGTCGGCGTCCTGCTCGATGGCGCCCGAGTTGTGCGAGACGATCCCGTTGGCGAGGAAGGCGTGGGTGCCCGGGACGTAGGCGTCGAAGACCTCCTCTTCGCCGGCGGGCTCCACGCTCGTCACCGACTCCCAGGAGAGCTCGGGGGCGAACGGGAAGTCGGCTGCCGCCACCCGGTCGAGGACGGTCACCGGGGCGTCACCGTGCCGCCGCGGGGGCGGGGTCGCCACCGGGGCGAGCGGCGCCCGGGGCGTCCGGGCGGCGCGGGGCACCTGGGGCACGGCGGCGAGGCGGCTGCCGACGGCGAGGTGCTCGACCAACGTCCAGCCGTCGAGCGACAGCAGGGGATGGTTCGCCGTCGCCCGGATGCTCCGCCCCGAGGAGAGCGAGACGGTGTAGACCGGCTTCACGCCGGTGCTCCAGGCCTCCGACAACACGGCCGGGACGAGGCAGCACCGGTCGTCGACCGACCAGATCGGCACGTTGCGCTCCCGTCCCCGGGCGAGCTCGCCGATCGTCGTCTCGATGCGGGAGTCCGCCCGGCGGACGACGGTGTCGCCGGTGAGGCACTCCCGCAGGTCCGCCAGCATCGGTCGCTTGTCGGCCCGCGACTCGAGGCTGCGGGAGAGCTGGCTCAACGCGACGACGGGGATCTGGAGCTCGCGGGCCAGGATCTTGAGCCCCCGGGAGATCTCCGAGATCTCGACCTGGCGGCTCTCCGCCGTGCTCCGGCCGGTCATCAGCTGCAGGTAGTCCACGATCACGAGACCGAGACCTCCTTCCGAGCTCTTCATGCGGCGGGCCTTGGCCCGGATGTCCATGACGGTGAGATTCGGGTTGTCGTCGATGTAGAGGGGCGCCGTGCCGATGCGACCGATGGCCGAGGAGATCTTCGACCAGTCGCTGTCGACGAGCTTCCCGTTGCGCACCCGCCCGGCGTCCACCCTCGCCTCGGCGCAGAGCACCCGCTGGGCGAGCTCGACGTGGCTCATCTCGAGCGAGAAGAAGAGCACCGGCACGTTCGCCCGGGCGGCCGCGTGCGCCGCGATGCCGAGGCCGAAGGCGGTCTTGCCCATGGAGGGCCGCGCCCCGACCACGATGAGGTTCGAGGGCTGCAGGCCGTAGAGGTGCTCGTCGAGGTCGCTGTAGCCCGACGGGACCCCGGTGATCGCCTCGCCCCGCTCGAAGAGGAACTCGATCTGGTCGAGGCTCTCGGTGAGGAGGTCCTTGAGGGCCCGCACCGAGTCGCTCGAGCGGCGCTGCGCGACCTCGAAGACCATCGCCTCGGCCTGGTCGAGGGCGGCCGTGACGTCGCCGGGCAGCTCGTAGCCGAGGTCGGCGATCTCGTAGGCGACGCCGATCAGGCGCCGCAGCATGGCGTGCTCCTGGACGATGCGGGCGTAGCGACCCGAGCTCGAGATGGCGGGGGTGTTCGCCTGCAGCGAGACGAGGGTGGCGGGCCCGCCCGCCGCCTCGAGCGTCCCCGCCCGGCGCATCTCCTCGGAGACGGTGACGGCGTCCGCCGGTTCGCCCCGGGCGTAGAGGGCGGTGACGGCGTCGAAGACGTGGGCGTGTGAGGGCTTGTAGAAGTCGTCGGCCGAGACCTGCTCGACGCCGACTGCGATGGCGTCGCGGGAGAGCAGCATGGCGCCGAGCAGCGACTCCTCCGCCTCGAGGTTGTGGGGGGGCACCCGGCCGGGCTGGCCGCCCGGAGCAGGCGTGCCCGGCCGGATCCGCCGGGAGCCCGGGTTGGGGAGCTGTTGGAGCGAAGCCATCGTGGACGAAAGGATGGCCTAGGCGGCCTGGGGATCAGTAGCCCCGAGAGCTGTGGAATTGCGCCCGGTGACTGTGGAATTCGGTGTGGATACCACCCGGTCGACTGTGGACGACGGTGGGGCTCCCGACATGTCGGACAGGGTAGGCAGCGGGTGTGTCAGGGCGTTGAGTCGGGGCCGGAGACGACTCGGGCCGCCGGCTCTCGTCGGCGGCCCGGATCGGCATCCAGATAAGGGTCCGGCTCTCTAGGCGGGGACGACCTCGATCGTGATCTGGAACTGCACCTCGGGGTGGAGCCGGACGGCGACGGCGTGGGTGCCGACGGTCTTGATTGCCTCGCCCGAGACGACCCGGTGGCGGTCGATCTCGATGCCGGTCTGCTGCTCGACGGCCTCGATCACGTCGTGGACGGTGACCGAGCCGAACAGCTTGCCCTCGCCACCGGCACGGGCCGGGATGGTGATGACCATCGGGACGAGCTTGCGGGCGACCGCCTCGGCGCCCTCCCGGTCCTTCGCGTCCTTCAGGTCGCGGGCGCGGCGCATGGCGTTGGCCTGCTGCTCGATCCCCTCGGTCGCCGGGATGGCCAGCCCGTGGGGGACGAGGTAGTTGCGGGCGTAGCCGTCCGCCACGTCGAGGATGTCACCTCGCTTGCCCTTGCCGGCGAGGTCGCTTCGCAGCACGATCCTCATCCCTCGTCCTCCGATCCCGCAGAGACGAGCTCCTCCTCGGCCGCCTCGGTGGCCTCGCCGTCGGCCGCCTCGCCGTCCAGGCTCGGCGCCTCGTCCGGCTCCGGAGCGCCCTGGGCGTCGGGCGGCGCGCCGCGCCGTCCGCCGCCGCGCGGCCCGGGCCGGTCGCTCGTCGTCCGCTGGGTGTAGGGCAAGAGGGCGAGCTCGCGGGCCGTCTTGATCGCGAGGGCGACGTCGTGCTGGTGCTGGGCGCAGTTGCCCGACACC
>JAKACF010000131.1 GCA_021821585.1 Actinomycetes bacterium | reverse complement strand
GACCCCGAGCCTCAGGGTCCTCTCCTCGGTGACGGCCATCGTCTCGTTCCCTTCCGGCCGGCGCCGCTCGCCTGTCGGCAGACGGTCCCGACGATCCGAACCTACGGGCGCCGAAGAGGACCTGGTAGGGCCGGAGGTCCCAAGTGCCCACCCGCCCTCGGCGGTCGCGCGAGCGGCCCGGCCTCGTCCTGTGACGCCAGCCTCGCTGCCACGAGCCGGGGCGTCGTGAGCGCGGGGGCACGCCGGCCGCCCGGCACGGCGGCCGCACGGAGCGGCCGGCGCTCGCCCGTCAGGCGCCGTCCTCTGCCACCAGCACGGCCGCCCCGTTCACGCGGTCGTGTGCCAGGTCGGCGAGCGCACGGTTGGCCTCGGCGAGCGGGTACGGCGTCGTCTCGACGCGGATGGCGATGCGGGCGGCGGCGGCGAGGAACTCCTCCCCGTCCGCCCTCGTGTTGGCCGTCACGCTGCGAATCGTCCTCTCCTCGAACAGGTGGCGGTCGTAGTCGAGCACCGGGATGTCCGACAGGTGGATGCCGGCGACCGCGAGGGTCCCCCCGCGGTCGAGCGCCTCGAGCGCCGGCAGCACGAGCTCTCCGGCCGGGGCGAACAGGATGGCGGCGTCGAGCGGCTCGGGCGGCCGGTCAGAGGCGCCCGCCGCGCTGGCGGCGCCGAGCTCGAGCGCGAGGCTCCGCGCCGTGGTCGAGCGGGTGAGCACGTGGACGGTCGCTCCCTCGGCGAGGGCCACCTGTGCCGCCAGATGGGCCGACGCCCCGAAGCCGTAGATGCCGAGCCGGCCGCCGGGGGGCAGCTCGGCCCGCTTGAGGGCCCGGTAGCCGATGATCCCGGCGCACAGCAGCGGCGCCGCCTGGAGGTCGGAGAAGGACTCGGGGAGCTCGTAGGCGAAGGCCTCCTCGCAGACCACCCAGCTCGCGTAGCCGCCGTCGTCGTCCCAGCCGGTGAAGCGGGGGGCGACGCAGAGGTTCTCCCTCCCGGCCATGCAGTAGCGGCACGCCCCGCAGGTGTGCCCGAGCCAGGCGATCCCGACCCGGTCACCCGGCGAGAAGCGGCCGGCACCCGCCCCCGCCTCCTCCACGAGGCCGACGATCTCGTGGCCCGGGATGACGAACGGCCGCCTCGGGCGGAGGTCGCCCTCGGCGAGATGGAGGTCGGTCCGGCACACCCCGCACGCCCTCACCCTGACGCGGATCTGCCCGGGGCCGGGAGAGGGGACCTCCCGCGAGACGGCGACGAGGGGGTGCTCGTCGATCGGGCCGGGAGTGCCGACCGCCCATGCGGTCATGGACTCGGGCATTCCCCCATTCTTCAGGACTTCCGACTCTGCCCGCGCCGCGAGCGGCGGCGCACACTCGCTCGGCGAACCGGTGGAGGTCCCGCCGGGGAAAGGAGACAGAGATGGCACAGACGAGGCACGAGCGCTTCGGCCTCGAGTGGCGTCCGGACTTCATCCGTCGTCTTCTCGACCTCGACTTCGAGGTGAGCGACCTCATCAAGGTCGAGGAGGTCCACGAGGGCGCGGAGCACGTGATCCGAGCCGAGCTGCCGGGCATCGACCCCGAGCAGGACGTCGAGCTGACGGTGTCAGGCGGCGTGATGCGCCTCGTCGCCCACCGGACCGAGAAGGCCGAGCGCAAGGAGGCCAAGGGGTACCGCTCGGAGTTCCGCTACGGCGAGTTCGTCCGTGAGATCGCCCTCCCCGAGGGCGCCAAGGAGTCGGACATCAAGGCGACCTACCACGACGGCATCCTCGAGGTTCGGATCCCGCTCGGCGAGATCGAGAAGGAGCACGTCACCCGCGTGCCGATCAAGCACACGGCCTGAGACGAAGAAGAGGACCGGTCCGAGGACCGGTCCTCTTCGCGTCCGGGCGGCCCCCGCAGGCGCCCGGGCGACTCGGCTCGCTCGCTCAGGCGACCCGGTGGCTCCGGCTCGGGTCCTCGTCGTCCTGTCGCGAGACAGGCGGCGACGGCTTGGCCAGCAGCCAGCCGGAGCGGTACTTCTCGAGGGCGTGCACCACCGAGCGGACGACGTCGCGGGGGCCGGTCCCGACGCCGTCGCAGGGCTCCTTCACGAGCGACAGCTCGAGGGGGATGAGCACCTCGCGCTGGATCTCGAGGAGCGTCACGCCGGCGTGTGCCCGGGAGAGCTCCACCTCCGACGCGAGGTAGTTGAGCGCCCTCATCCACTCGCGCTCGGAGAAGGTCTGGTCCGAGGGCTTGCCGTCGGCGATCTCGTGCAGCGTCGTCTCGTCGCCGTGCGCCAGCGGGTTGATGCGCGCCCACGTCGGGATGGGCCGGTGGTCCTCAGCCAGGCGGACGGGCAGCCGGCCCATGACGAACCCGGCGCTCTCGTCGACCAGCTGCTCGCACTGCCGGGCGACCCGCCTACCCGAGAAGCGACCAAAGAATCGAGCCATCTCCACCATTCTGTCGCCGCCCCGCTCCCGCCCATAGGGCCGAAGGTCTATTTTCCCCACCTCACGGACGCAGCACGGGCGGCCGCGAGCGAGTCGGCGAGGCGCGTCGAGGTGTCGATCTCGGTCGCCTCCGGCCAGGCGTCGAAGCGCTGCTCGAGCAGCCTGCGGACGGCCGGTGTGGCCTCGGAGGGCCCGGCCGCCCGCGCCATGCGCTGCTCGATGCGCCCGATGGCGAGGTCGGCCGGGCAGGTGCAGCAGAGCTCGGTGAGCCCGCCCGCGGCGTGCCGGGCGAGCTCCCTCAACTGCTCGCGCTGGCCCGCGTCGCGCCAGGTGGCGTCGAGCACCACGCTCTCTCCGAGCGACAGCGCCCGCCCGGCCCGCTCCAGCATCACCCGGTAGACCTCGGCGGTGGCCTCCTCGGAGTAGCGGTCCCCGCTCGGCTCGGCTCCGGGCGCACCCCGCAGCTCGCGGCGGATCTCGTCGCTCACGAGCAAGGTGGCCGAGTCGCCCGCCAGGGCGGCCGCCAGTGTCGACTTCCCCGTCCCCGGCAGGCCGCCGACGGCGACGAGGCGCACCGTCGCCGCCTCGAGGTGCCTGCGGCAGGCGCCATGGAGCAGGCGCGCCGCCGCGGCCGCCCGCGCCGAAGGCTCGCCGGTGGTCTGGCTCGACCGCACGCACGCCACAAGGCAGCGCACGAGGGCCCGGCCGGCCACGTAGAAGTCGAGCAGCGAGAGGGCGAAGCGGTCCCCGGTCAGGGCGGCGTACCGGGAGACCAGCGCCTCGGCGAGCTCACCGGCGCCGAGGCGCTCGAGGTCCATCACGAGGAAGGCGACGTCGTCGAGGACGTCGAGGTGACGGAGGCGGTCGTCGAACTCGATGCAGTCGAGGACCCGGGGGCCGTCGGGCATGCAGAAGATGTCGGCCGCCTGCAGGTCCCCGTGCCCGTCGACGATGCGGCCGTCCCGGACCCGCTTCTCGAACAGCGCCGCGCGGCCGTCGAGGTACGAGGCGACGAGCCGGCGCACCTCGGCCGCGTCGTCGGCCTCGATGATCGGGCCGACGAAGCCGTCGAGCCCCTCGAAGAGGCGCTCGAGGCGCGCCCTGATCGCCCCCCTCGTTCCCGCGGCCGAGATCTCCGGTGAGCGTTCCGCCCGCCCGTGGAAGGCGGCGAGGACCCGGGCCACCTGCTCGACGTCCTCCCGGCGGGCGGCGCCGGCGGCGACGAGGGCGGCGAGCGACCGCTCCTCGGGGAGGCGCCTCATGACGACGAGGTGGGCGACGGTCTCGTCGAAGTCGATGACCGACGCCACGCCGAGGTAGACGTCGGGGGCGAGACGCGAGTTCAGCTCCACCTCCCGGCGGCAGTCGGCCTCCCGGGCCGCCTCCTCCCGGAAGTCGACGAACCCGAGGTCGACCGCTTTGCGCAGTTTGTAGACCCGGTCGCCGACGAAGACGAGGAGCGAGATGTGGGTCTCCCGCACCTCCGGCGGCGCCCCGTGAGACGGATCCCCGGGGCCCCGAGGGCCCTGCGCGTTCGCCATCGGCCGCCTCCTTCGGGCTCCGCGAGCGGTTCTAGCCGCCGGCGCGCCCGGCGATCAGGGCCGAAGGTCACCCGGCCACTTGGGACGTTCGACTCTGCCGCCGGCGCGTCGCGACGACGAGGATGCGACATGACAACGGGGGCTCGAGAAGGAGGCACGGCATGGTTTCCACGACAGCGTGGCCAGGCTCGACGACGCAGTCTCGCTCGACCCTCATCGAGCGCCGCGGCGAGGACCGTCTCGAGCGCGTGAACCAGCTGGTCGGGGCCTCCCTCCGGATCGCCACCGACCCGATGCTCCACCCGGACGCCAGGGTGCGCGAGGTGGCCGCCGTGGCCGGGCACGACCGGGAGCTCCTCGGCCGGGCGTGGGTGAAGGTGCGGGTCGGCGCCACCTGCCATCCCGGACGCGTGCTGTCGACCGCCGAATCGATCCTGCGGGCCGCACTCGAGGAGGAGCGCGGCCGGGCCGCATGAGTCCTCTCACCTCTGGCCGAGCGCGCCCCGCCAGTTGCTCGGCGGTGAGCCCGTGACGAAGAAGGCCCACCCGCCCCCCACGCCCGACAAGGGCACGCCGACGGCGCCTCCGCCGCCGCCGGCCTGGCGCCACTGGCTCTGGCTAATCGCCCTGGCGCTGTTCATCGTCCTGTACGTCATGCTCCCGACGACGAAGTCCGAGGCCCCGGTCACCCTCAGCTACTCCCAGTTCATGCAGAAGGTGAGCGCCGACCAGGTGAAGTCGGTCACCCTGGCGGCGACCGGCGAGGCGAGCGGCACGCTGAAGAACGGGAAGCAGTACACGACGGTCGTCCCGGCACAAGCAGGGCAGGACTTCCTGAGCGAGCTGCAGTCCTCGGGAGCAGAGGTGACCGCCGAGACGGCGGCGCCCTCGCTCGGCGCCGATGCCCTCTCCTGGCTCATCCTGCTCCTGCCCTTCGTCATCCTCGGCTACCTGTGGTGGCGCCTGTCCAAGGGGGCGGCGGGCCAGATGCAGGGCGCGCTCGGCGTCGGCCGCTCGAAGGCGAAGATCTTCGACGAGGAGCGGCCCCGCACCACCTTCGCCGACGTTGCCGGCTACGAGGGCGCCAAGCTCGAGATCCGCGAGGTCGTCGACTTCCTCCGCCGGCCGGAGCGCTACTCCCGGGCGGGCGCCATCGCGCCCCGGGGGATCCTCATGGTGGGCCCACCCGGCACCGGCAAGACGCTCCTCGCCCGGGCCGTCGCCGGAGAGGCCGACGTGCCCTTCTTCTCGGTCACCGGATCGAGCTTCGTCGAGATGTTCGTCGGCGTCGGAGCAGCGAGGGTCCGGGACCTCTTCCAGGAGGCGAGAAAGCGGGCGCCCGCCATCATCTTCGTGGACGAGATCGACGCCATCGGCCAGCGCCGTGCCGGCACCGGCTCGGTCGTCGCCAACGACGAGCGGGAGCAGACCCTCAACCAGCTCCTGGCGGAGATGGACGGGTTCGACCCGGCCTCCGGCATCGTCGTCCTGGCGGCGACGAACCGGCCCGAGGTGCTCGACCCCGCCCTGCTCCGGCCGGGCCGCTTCGACCGCCAGGTCACGATCCCCCTCCCCACCCTCGCCGAGCGGCGCTCGATCCTCGCGGTGCACTGCCGGGGCAAGCGGCTCGAGGCCGGCGTCGACCTCGACGTCGTGGCGCGGGGGACCCCGGGCTTCTCCGGCGCCGACCTCGCGAACCTCGTCAACGAGGCGGCGATCATCGCCGCCCGTGCCGAGCGGGAGGTGCTCGTCCCGCCCGACTTCGACCAGGCCCGTGACCGCATCATCCTCGGGCGCCGCGAGGGCTCGAACGTGCTGCTCCCCGAGGAGAAGCACGCCGTCGCCGTCCACGAGGCCGGCCACGCCCTCGTCGCCGCCTACTCGCCAAAGGCCGATCCCGTGGCGAAGGTGACGATCCTCCCGGCCGGCCAGGCGCTCGGGGTGACCGAGCAGCTCCCGCTCGTCGAGCGGCACCTCTACGGCGAGGACTACCTCTACGACATGCTCGCCGTCCGCCTCGGCGGCCGGGCAGCCGAGCTCATCGTGCTCGGGCAAGGCTCGACCGGCGCCGCCAACGACCTCGCCGGCGCGACGGACCTCGCCACCAAGATGGTGCGCGAGTTCGGCCTCTCCCGCGAGCTCGGTCCGGTCGGCTACCCCTCCGGCGGCTCGGTCTTCCTCGGCGGCGGGGGTCCGGGTTTCTCGAGCCGTCCCTTCGCCGAGGAGACCCAGGCGGCGGTCGACCGCGAGGTCTCCCGGCTTCTCCGTGGCGCCGAGACCCGCGCCGTCGACCTGCTCACCGAGCACAAGGACGTCCTCGACAAGGTCGTCGACCTCCTCCTCGCCGAGGAGACGATCGACGGCGAGCAGGTCTACGCCCTCACCGGCCAGGAGGTGCCGACGAGCGGCGAGGCGATGACCCTCGCCCCTGGAAGGGCCTCGGCCGCCTCCACACCGACGGCGGAGAGCTGACCAGCGACTTTCCGGCCCGGGCACGAGGATGCCCCAATTCGGTGTCCCCGCCCGAATAGCGTGGTCGACCGTGTCGCAACGCCCTCGTCCGCATGCCCGCCCCTCGCGCGCCGTCATCAGACGGCGTCGGATCGCCGTCGGGACCGCCGCCGCCTCCCTGATCGCCGTGATCATCATCGTGGCGGTGTTCGCCAGCTCCGGGCCGTCGAAGAAGTCCACGACCAACAAGCCGAGCCCCCCCGCTCACGTGGCGAGCCGCTGCCCGCTCACCGACCTGCCCGCCCCGGGCGGTCACGTGCCGGACCGGCCCGCCCTCGCCGTCAAGATCGGCAACGAGCCGCAGGGAGCCCGCCCGCAGAGCGGCCTCAACGAGGCCGACATCGTCTACGACACGCCCGCAGAGGGCTACATCATGCGCTACGTGGCCGTCTACCAGTGCAACTCTGCCTCGAGCATCGGGCCGACGCGCTCGGTCCGTTGGGTCGACTGGCACATCATGCAGGCCTTCGGGCACCCCATCCTCGCCTTCGCCGGCGGCATCACCCCCGACGTGAGCGTGGTCCAGCACCTCGGTTGGCTGGAGGCGGCCGACCTGCTCACCAACGCGGCCGGTGCCTCGCAGCGCATCTCCTCGCGCCAGCCCCCCGACAACCTCTACACGAGCACCTCGGCGCTCTGGGCGCTCTTTCCCCATGACCGGACGCCGCCGCCGGCCGTCTTCCGCTACGGAGGCGCCCTTCCGAGCTCGGCCACGCCCGCCGCCAGCGCCGCCATCAACTTCTCGCCGGGCACCGACGTGGTGTGGAAGTGGGACCCGGCGACAAAGAGCTGGCTGCACACCTACTCGGGCGCCACGGACGTCGACGCGCTCACCCACAAGCCCGTCACGACCACGAACATCGTCATCCAGGTCGTCCGCTACCACTTCGGGCCCTACGCCGAGAGCCCGGGATCGACGGGCGACGTGGAGAGCCAGGTCGTCGGCAGCGGTCGGGGCTACGTGCTCCGAGACGGCAAGTCGATCGCCGTGACCTGGCACCGCGCCAACCTCACCTCGCCGACGACCTTCACCGATTCGGCCGGCCAGGCGGTGACCCTCGCCCCGGGACGGACCTGGGTGGAGATCGTGCTCAACACGACGGCCGCCACGCCGGGTGCCATCACGATCTCCCGCTAGCGGTCCGCCCCTCTCCGCTTGCGGTGACGCGCCCGGCGCTCGGCGCCGAGGGCCCGCATCAGGCTCGGAGAAAGGAGAATGACGACGGCGCATTGGCTGACTCCCGCCACGACGAGCGGAAGGCGGAGCGCGCCGACGAGGGCGATGCCTCCGCCGAGGAGCGAGCCGAGCGGCGCTGCCCCCCAGGCGATGCCTCGCCATGCGGCACCGACCCGACCCATGAGCTCCGGGGGGGCGAGGCGCTGGCGGAGGGTGTTGGACACCACGATGCCGACCCCGATGGCGAAGCCCGCCACGGCGAAGGCAACCCCGGCGAGCAGCCAGCCGTGGGCTGACGCCATGACGAGGTAGCAGATCCCTGCGACGAATGCCGCCCCGAGCAGCGCCCGGACGCTGCCGAACCACAGGGCGATTCTGTCCGCCAGCAG
>JAKACF010000130.1 GCA_021821585.1 Actinomycetes bacterium | reverse complement strand
GGCGCCGTCGCAGCCGAAGTGGCAGCCCCTGCCAGAGGGGAACTGGGCGCCCCCGTCCCCGCCGGCACCGCCGCCGCCGTGGGCGATGGGCCCGGGCGGCTACGGCGGCCGCGAGCAGCCGGCCCCGGGGTGGGGGACGCCGCCCTACCCGGGCCAGGGCTCGGCGACGCCGCCCTACGGCGCCCCCGGCCAGGGCGGCTACCCGCCACCGCCCTACGGCGGGTACGGCCCGCCGCCCTCCTTCGGCGGCGGGCCGGGTGCCACCGGCCAGCCCGGCGAGAGCGGGTCGCCCCGCCGCAGGGTGCGGATGGTCGTCGCGGCCGTCGCAGTGGCAGTCCTCGTCGCCGGTGCCGCCACCGCCGGGGCCATCTACGGGAGCCAGAACAACACGAGCGACACCGCCACCCAGCCGATCCCCCAGCCCCAGGCCTCGGGGACGAGCGCGGCCACCAAGCTCAACGTCGCCGGGATCGCGAAGAAGGTGGACCCGGCCACGGTCGACATCACCTCGGTGCTCGGCGCCCAGAACGCCGAGGCGGAGGGAACGGGCATGGTGCTCACCTCGAACGGCGAGGTCCTCACGAACAACCACGTCATCGAGGGCGCCACGAAGATCACCGCCCAGGTGGACGGAACCGGGACCACCTACCGGGTGAAGGTCCTCGGCGCCGACCCGACGGCCGACGTCGCCCTCGTCCTGCTCGAGGGGGCCTCCGGGCTTCCGCACGTCTCGATCGGTGACTCCTCGACCGTCTCGGTCGGCGACGGCGTCGTCGCCATCGGCAACGCCCTCGGCCTCGGGGGGACGCCGACGGTGACGAGCGGGATCGTCTCGGCCCTCAACCGGTCGATCACGGCGACCGACGCCGGCTCGGCGAACGTCGAGCACCTCACCGGCCTCATCCAGA
The DNA here is from genome assembly GCA_021821585.1 of Actinomycetes bacterium. GTDB lineage: Bacteria > Actinomycetota > Acidimicrobiia > Acidimicrobiales > Bog-793 > JAKACF01. The sequence continues at coordinate 7,173 of JAKACF010000130.1, read as the reverse complement.
CCGACGCGCCGATCAACCCCGGCAACTCCGGCGGCCCGCTCGTCAACGCCGGCGGTCAGGTCATCGGGATGGACACGGCGGCCGCCACCGGGTCGAGCACGCAGTCGGCCTCCAACATCGGCTTCGCCATCCCGATCAACCGGGCGATCGGCATCGCGACGAAGATCCAGCAGAACAAGGGGTCGTCCGAGATCGTCCTCGGGACCCACGGGATCATGGGGGTCGACGTCGAGAGCATCGCCACGGCCGAGCAGCAGTCGGCCTCGCCCTTCGGCGGGCCGACGAACTTCCCGGTCAACTACGGCGCCGTGGTGCTCCAAGTCCTCGGCGGCTCACCGGCAGCCCGTGCAGGCATCCACTCGGGCGACGTGATCATCGGCCTCAACGGCAAGAAGGTGAGCACCTACACCGCCCTCGGCAAGATGCTCACCGGAGCCCACCCGGGCACGACCGTCTCGGTCACCTGGGTCGACGGATCGGGAGGCAGGCACACGGCCTCGCTCACCTTGGTGGCGGGCCCGGCGGTCTAGCCCCTCTGGAACGAGGCCACCGATGCGGGCTCCCCCCTCCCAGCATCGGTGGCCTCGCCGCGTGCCGGCGGACCGCCACCTCCCCGCTCAGGAGGAGAGCCGACGGGCCTCGCCGAACAGCTCCTGCTCGACCGCCCGCTGGTCCTCCCGGCACCAGCGGGCGGCGGGCTCCGCCTCGAGGCGCTCGGCCGGGATCGGCCGCCCGCAGACCTCGCATCGTCCGTAGGTGCCCGCCTCGAGCTTGCGGAGCGCCCGCTCGACTTCGGCGAGCTCGCCCTCCACCTGCTCACGGATGGACAGGTCGCGCTCCCGGTCGAAGGTCTCGGTCCCCTGGTCCGCCGGGTGCTGGTCGACGCCCGACAGCTCGCCGAGGTCCTCCCGCTCGCTCCGGTCCCCTATCCCCGAGCTGCGGAAGTCGGCGGCGAGGCGCTCGAGGCGCGCCCGCTCGGCGGCCAGACGGTGGCGGGCGACGGTGAGGACCATCGCCGCCGGGGACTCCTCGCCCTCCCCCTCGTCCTCGATCTCGTCGGCGAACTCCTCGGCGGCCTCCTCGCCGAGCTCCTCCTCGTCGAGCAGGCCGGCGAACAACGGCGTCTCCTCGTGCAGCGAGAGGACCTCGGCCGCCTCCGACTCGGTCTCGAGGCGCTCCTCGAGCTCCTCGGGCTCGAGGGTGTCCGGAGTGTCGTCGGGTGGCGGTCCCGCCAGCAGGTGCGCGACCTCGAGCCGCCCGTCCTCCTCGGCCTCGGCCGACTCCTGCTCGTCGAAGGCCTCCAGCTCCTCCCCGGCGAACTCCTCGTCGAGCTCCGCCTCGTCGAGCGGCGACCGCTCCCGGCCGCCGGCCTCCCCCGCCCTGTCCTCGGCGCCGCCTCCCCGCTCGCTGCCCGTCATGGTGCCTCCTTCACAAGGTGCTCGATGAACCACTTCGTCGCCAGCTCGGCCACCACCTCGAGGGTTCCCGGCTCCTCGAACAGGTGGGTCGCCCCCGGCACGACCGAGAGCTCGTTGCGGCACACGAGCCGCCCGGCGGCCTCGCGGTTCAGCCGCAGGACGACGTCGTCCGCACCGCCCACGATGAGAAGGGTCGGCGCCCGCACCTCGGCGAGCCATGGACCGGCCAGGTCGGGCCGGCCGCCGCGCGAGACGATGGCCGCCACCGGCGCCCCGGGTGCGGCCGCGGCCACGAGGGCTGCGGCAGCCCCCGTGCTCGCCCCGAAGTAGCCGATCGCACGGCTCCGGGTCTCCTCTCTCGCCTGGAGCCAGGCGGTCACCTCGCCGAGGCGGCGGCCGAGCAGCTCCACGTCGAAGACCTTCGAGCGGTCGAGCGCCTCGGAGGGGGTGAGGAGGTCGAACAGCAGCGTGCCGAGCCCCGCCTGCTGCAGGACCCCGGCGACGAAGCGGTTCCGCGGGCTGTGGCGGCTCGAGCCGCTGCCGTGGGCGAACACGACCAGGCCCTCCGCCTCGGTCGGGACGACGAGCCTGCCGGCGAGGCGCACCCCGGCGGCGACGACCTCGACCTCCTCGTCAACACGGGGCGGGTCTCCACGCGCCGGGGACGGGGCCCGCGCGTCCTCGGCAGCGAGGGACTCCTCGAGGAGGGCGATGACCTCGGCGTCGCTCGTCTGGGAGAAGTCCCGGTAGAACTGGCCGATCGCGAGGAAGTACTCCGGCTCGGCGAGCACGACCACCTCGTCGGCCTCGTCCCGGAGGGAGGCGGCCGAGCTCTCGGCCGCCACCGGGACGGCGAGCACCACCCGGCGGGCGCCCTTCGCCCTCGCCAGGGTGCAGGCCGCCCTCGCCGTCGAACCGGTGGCGAGCCCGTCGTCCACGACGACCGCCGTCCTTCCCGAGAGGGGCACCTCCGGGCGCACCGCTCGCAGGCGGGCCGAACGCCTGGCCACCTCGGTCCGCTCGCGCGCCTCGACCTCTTCGAGCGTCTCCTCGCTCACCCCGGCTCCCTGCACCACAGTCTCGTTGACGACGGTCACCCCACCCTCGCCGACGGCCCCCATCCCGAGCTCGGGCTCGAAGGGCACCCCGAGCTTCCGCACGACGAGGGCGTCGAGCGGGGCATCGAGCCCACGGGCGACCTCGAAAGCCACCGGGATCCCCCCGCGGGGCAGTCCCAGCACGACGACGTCCTCACCCCTGAGGCCCGCCAGCGCGGCGGCGAGCCTGCGCCCGGCATCGCGCCGGTCCTCGAAGACCACGACAGCCGTCTGCATCGACGTGTCCTCAGACGAGGTCGGCGAACTCGCGCGGCAGCACCGAGACGAGATGGTCGACCGTGCCCTGACCGAGGTCGTCGCGCAACAGCGAGAGCACCGCCCGGGCGGCGTCCTCCGCCTCGCTCGGGCCCTTCAGCCCTGCCTCGCTCTCGACCCGCCCGAGGAACTCGGCGAGCGAGAGGCGCATCGGGGTGCTCGAGGGGTCCCAGCCCTCGTAGAACAGGCCGCGGACGAGCAGCGGCAGCTGGGCCGCCAGGTGGGCGGCCACGTCGGGCTCGAGGCGGTCGCGCAACGCGTGCAGCACCGCCCGCAGCACCTGGTAGGCGCGGTGCGGCTCGTCGAGCAGATCCCGCCGAGCGATCTCGTCCAACCATTCGTAGGTCTTCTCGACCGTCCGGTCGATGACCTCCAGGCCGTGGCTCACGACGACACCTCCTTCGTGCTCCCCCACCGGAGCCAGCTCGTGACCGGCGCCGTGTCGGGGACGCTCACAGCCTCAGCCTGAGCCGGCCGGCTGTCCGGACACAGTGCCGAAGGACCCATGATCGGATCCCGCGCCACGGTGCCGTTCGGCCCTAGCGGCCCGTCCCGGTCCGCTGCAGGCTCCCCCGCATGGGAGAACCGCGATGACGGCGCAGTCGCGAGGCGCGTCGACGACGGTCGCCCTGCTCGGCGACACGATGCTCGGGCGCAGGGTCGGCGAGCGCCTGGACGCCGAACCGGACCGCCTCCCGGTCGCCGAGGAGGTGATCGAGCAACTCGGGGAGGCCGACCTCGTCGTCGCCAACCTCGAGTGCGCCATCTCCGAGCGGGGCGAGCCGTTCGCGATGCCGGGCAAGCCGTTCTTCTTCCGCGCGCCACCGCTCGCGGCCGAGGTGCTCGCCCGCATCGGCGTCGACTGTGTGACGCTCGCCAACAACCACGCGCTCGACTTCGGCCCCGACGCCCTCGTCGACACCCTCGCCCATCTCGACAAAGCCGGCATCGCCGCCACCGGGGCGGGCGAGGACGAGCGGTCGGCCCGCCAGCCGGCGGTCCTCCACCGGGGCGACTTCGACCTCACCGTCGTCGCCGTCGGCGACCACCCCGCCGAGTACGCGGCCGGCCCGGATCGGCCCGGCATCGCCTATGCGCCGCTCCGGGCGGGGATCCCGGACTGGCTCGCCGAGGCGGTGGCCGGGGCGGGCGGCCCTGTCCTCGCCTCGCCCCACTGGGGGCCGAACATGGTGCACGAGCCGCTCGCCTACGTGCGAGCGGCCGGCGCGGCGCTCGCCGGGGCGGGGGCGACCGTCGTCGCCGGCCACTCCGCTCACGTCCTCCAGGGCGTCGCCGGGCGGGTCCTCTACGACCTCGGCGACTTCCTCGACGACTACACCACCGACCCCGTGGAGCGGAACGACCTCGGCCTCGCCTTCTTCCTCACCTTCGAGGGCGACGTGCCGATCCGCCTCGAGGCGGTCCCCCTCCGGCTCGAGTACTGCTTCACGCGTCTCGCCCGAGGAGGAGAGTCGGCGGTCGTCGCCGAGCGGTTCCGGCAGCGCTGTGCCGCCTTCGGGACCGAGGTCCTCGCGCGGGAGGGACGCCTCGTGATCGAGTGGTCGCCCGGCGCCTAGCCGCGCCATCGCCTGCAACCCGAGCCGCCCGCTCCCGGGCAGACGCACCTGGTCCTGAGTCGGGAGACGGGGGCTCGGGAGCTCAGCTCGCGAAGTCCGCCGCCGCCTCGTCGCCGGCGGCCGCTCCGTTGCGGCCGTCCAGCCAGGAGCTCACGCGGTCGAAGACGGTCTGCACCCCGTTGCCGGCCCGGTCGACGATCGACGAGAACCGGGTGCGGTAGTGGCCGAAGGCGGCGTCGAACTCCGCTGAGGCCGGGGGCTCCTGGCCGCGGCGGAGATACTGGCCGGAGCGGATACGGTCGTAGTCACCGGAGGCCACCCACTCGACGAGCTCCCGCACCCGGCGTACGGGGAAGGGGTGCGTGGTGTGGACCTCGGCGAAGAAGCGGGACCACCTCGCGAAGGGGTCGTCCTCGTGCTCGTACTCCATGGCCTGGCGGATGAAGGCGTCGAGGTTCATCTCTCCCACCGGGCCGGCGGCGATCCGCATGAGGGTCCGGCACGGCAGCTGTGGGTCGGCGGTGACGAGGGCCGAGGCCCGGTCGGCGGTGAGCTCGGCGGCCCGCGACCACTCGAGGAGGGCGTAGTAGAGCGCGAGGAGCGGCAGTCCGGCGAGGGGCTGGACCCTGAGCGTCCCGCTCAGCAGCAAGCGGGTGAGCTGGAACGCCGTGTTGAGCGTCACGTGCTCGGCGAGGACGTGGCCCATCTCGTGGGCGAGCACCGACTTGAGCTCGTCGTCGCTGTAGGAACCGGCGAGGCCCGACATGACGAGGGTGACCGGCTGGTTGGCCCCGATCGTCATCGCGTTGCCGACGGGCACCTGGGTGAGGTAGAGCGACGGGCAGGTTGTGAGATCGAGCGTGTTGGCGCACTGACGCTGCATCGCCCAGATCGCCGGGAGCTGGTCCTCGCCGAGGCGGACGGCCCGGCCGAGGAAGAGCTGGCGCAGTCGCCGCTCGTAGGTGAGCTCCGTCAGCGTCTTGATCGCCCGGTCGAGCATCGGCACCGAGTGCAGGGCCGCCGTCGCCGCCCGGTCAGCCGGATGGGCGAAGCCCTGCGGGCTGATCCCGGGATACCTGAGGGCCGGCTCGATGCTCGTCATGGCTGCCTCCTTGTGGGCACCAGCATGGCACCGGGACGCCTCCTCGGGGGCCCGCCAGGGGCCACGCGACGGAACCGTGGTCCCCCGAGCGGCAATTGGAGCGATGACGGGCGACCTCCTCGAGCTCTACGACGAGACCCTCCCGGTCGTCTACGGCTATCTGCTCTCGCGCTGCGGGCACGTCGAGACCGCCGAGGAGCTCACCTCCGAGACCTGGCTGGCGGCAGCGGCCTCGACGGGACAGCCCCTCACCCCGGCGTGGATCCTCGGCGTCGCCCGTCACAAGCTCCTCGACCACTGGCGGCGGCAGGACCGGGAGCGCCGTCGCCTCGCCGAGCTGGCCGCCCCCCTCGCCGCAGGACGCGGCGCTCAGGATCCATGGCCCGACGAGCTCGACCACCTCCGGGCGGAGGCGGTCCTCGCCGCCCTGCCGGCCGACCACCGTGCGGCCCTCACCTTCCGCTACGTCGACGACCTTCCCGTCTCGGAGGTGGCTCGCCTGGTCGGCCGGTCCGAGCACGGAGCCGAGTCCCTGCTCGCCCGCGCCCGCCGCTCCTTCAAGGCTGCCTACCTCGAGAACGGCACCGACGATGAGTGACCGGTTCGAGGAGCTGCGGCGCCCGGCGGCGGTGCGCGATCCCGATCCGCGCTTCGCGGCGGCTCTTCGCGCCAGCATCGAGGAGGAGCTGAGCAGACAGCGGGCGCTCGGGCGTGAGGAGGTCGCCCCGGTCCCGTCACCGGCCCGCGTTGTGGCAGACCGCGCCGCGTCGGCCGTGACCGCCTATCTCGCCGTCGGCGACGCGAGGGCGGCCATCGCCTGGTACGGGGCCGCGTTCGGCAGCCGCCTGGTGGCGGAGCCGATCGTCATGGAGGACGGGCACATCGGCCACGCGGTGCTCGAGATCGGTGGGGGGCGCATCTATGTGAGCGACGAGTCGCCCGAACACCACGTCGCCGCGCCGGTGCCGGGCGCCGCTGCGACGGTCTCGCTCGTCCTCGAGGTCGGCGATGTCGACGAGGTGCTCGAGCGGGCGCTGGACCTCGGCGCCGCCCTCGAGCGGGCACCTGCCGATCAGCCGCACGGGCGTGCCGCAGTGATACGGGACCCCTTCTCCCACCGGTGGATGCTGCACGGCCCCGCACGCGGGTCCCTGCGCCGGGGCGACAGACCGAACGGCGGCTAGCTCGCGCCGGGATGGCTCGATCCCGCCCGGCCGGCCCGTGGCTGCCCGGGCTCGGCGGCGACCACCCGAGCAGCCACGACGCTGCTCGCTGGAGCCGCAGGATGTCCGGGGCTGAGCCGCCGCGCCTCGTCAGCGTCGGGGGCGACGTCGAGAGCCCTAGTCTTCGAGCCGTGCCGGCGACCGACCTGCTCGCGCACCGCAGCCTTCCCCGGCGCTGGGCGGGCCTGGCGGCGGCGCGCCCGGAGTCCCCCGTCCTCTTCGACGACGAGCGCGGGTGGATGACGGCCGCGGAGCTCGAGGAGGAGAGCCGCTCGTGGGCGGCAGCGATGGCGGCACGGGGCCTCAGCCGCGCTGACCGCGTCGTGATGTCGGCGGCACCCTCGTCCACCCTCGTCGTCGCCCACCTCGCCGCTCTCCGCCTCGGCCTCGTCGTGGTGCCGGCCAACACCGCCTACACCTCGCGGGAGCTCACCCACATCCTGCAGGACGCGGAGCCGGCGGCTGTGGTCACCGACGACG
>JAKACF010000129.1 GCA_021821585.1 Actinomycetes bacterium | reverse complement strand
GGACAGGCTGACACGCTCCGCCGGGGGGGCGGAGACCACCTCCCCGTCGAGGCGGACGGTGCCGCTCCCGGGGTCGACGGTCACCTCGCCCGTTCGCGAGTTGCGGACCATCTCGGCCGGGCCGATTCCCCTCGTCCCGCTGACCGCCACCTTGCGCCGGGCGGTCGGCAGCCCGCCGGCCGAGCCGGCGAGGCCGGCGGCCGAGACGAAGGCGAGCGAGAGCTCGGCCGCGGCCGCCCCGTGCCCTCCGAACTGGGGGCCGTAGACGAGCGGCTCGGCCCGGTCGGTCGAGGCGTTCGGGTCGCCGGTCAGCCCCCAGGCCGGGATGCCCGCCTTCAACACGAGGGCCGGCTTGGCGCCAAAGGAGCCCGGCCGCCAGAGCACGACGTCGGCCAGCCGTCCCGGCTGGAGCGACCCGACCTCGTCGGACAGCCCGTGGGCGACGGCCGGGTTGATCGTGAGCTTGGCAAGGTAGCGGAGCACCCGTTCGTTGTCGTGTCCGGCCTCGGCGCCGCCGCCGAGCTCTTTCATCCTGGCCGCGAGGGCGAAGGTGCGCCAGACCGTCTCACCGGCCCGGCCCATGCCCTGGGCGTCCGACGAGGTGATCGGGATGACCCCGAGGTCGTGCAGGACGCCCTCGGCGCCCATGGTCCCGGCTCGGATGCGGTCGGCCGCCCGCAGCCGGTCGCCGTCGAGGTCGGCGCGCAGCCCGTGGCAGGCGATCACCATGTCGAGCTGCTCGGAGAGAGCGTCGCGGCCGAAGGGCAGGGAGGGGTTGGTGGAGGAGGTGATGAGCCCCGGCCGCCCGGCGAGCGTGAGGACGTCGGGGACGTGCCCGCCGCCGCAGCCCTCCACGTGGAAGGCGTGCACCGTCCGCCCGCCGATCACCGACACGGTGTCCGCCACGCACATCGTCTCGTTCAGCCCGTCGGTGTGCAGGGCGACCTGGACGTCGTGCTCCTCGGCCACCTCGAGCGCCGTGTCGATGGAGCGGGGGTGGGCGCCGAGGTCCTCGTGCACCTTGAAGCCGCAGGCTCCGCCGTCGAGCGCCTCGTACAGCGGACCGGGGCGCGAGGAGGAGCCACGGCCGAGGAAGCCGATGTTGACCGGCCAGGCGTCGAAGGCGGCGAAGGCCGCCCGCAGGATCCGGGGCGAGTTCACCCCGACCCCCCACACCGGTCCGAGCTCCTGGCCGATGACGGTGGTCACCCCCGAGGAGAGGGAGGCTTCGAGGATCCGGGGCGAGAGCAGGTGGACGTGGGTGTCGACCGCTCCCGCCGTCGCGATGAGACCCTCGCCGGGGACGATGGTCGTCCCCGTCCCGACGACGACGTCGACGCCGTCCATCGTGTCCGGGTTCCCGGCTCTGCCGACCGCCGCGATCCGCCCGTCCCTGATGCCGATCGAGGCCGACCGGATGCCGAGGACGGCGTCGAGGACGAGGGCGTTCGTCACGACCACGTCGCAGGTCTCGGCCACCGGGGCGGCCTTCAGCGCGATGCCGTCGCGTCCGGTCCGGCCGAAGCCGACGAGCAGCTCGTCGCCGGGCGCCTTCGAGTCGGTCTCCACCTCGACGACGAGGCCGGTGTCGCCGAGGTGGACCCGGTCGCCCGCCCGCGGGCCGTAGAGGTCGGCGAGGCTCACGGCTGCAGCGCCGAGTCGAGGTAGCCGCAGGCCCGGGCGCGCTCGAGCGCCCGCTCGAGCGCGCCCGGCTCGTCGAGCGGCCCGTCGACGAGGCCGGCGAATCCGACCACGACGCGGGCTCCGGCGACCCGGACGAGGCCGACCTCGCGCTCCTCCCCGGGGGCGAAGCGGACGGCGTCCCCGGCCGGAACGGCGAGGTGCATCCCGAAGGCCGACGCCCGGTCGAAGCAAAGGCGCGGGTTCGCCTCGAAGAAGTGGAAGTGCGACGTCACGCTGATCGGGACCGGTGCGGTGTTGAGGACGCGGACGTGGCGCTCGGCGACGGGCCGGAACTCCTCCGCCCTCTGCTCGACCGCCCCCGGCCCCGCCGCGGCCGGCGGTCCGAACGGGCTCGGCACGACCGCGAGGCGCGTGCCGTCGTCGAAGACCGCCTCCACCTGCACCTCGGGCACGACCTCGGCCACGCCCGGCAGCACCTCGTCGGCCCGCAGGCACCGCCGGCCGGCCTCGATGGCCTCGGCGAGGCGCGCCCCGTCGCGGGCGGCCTCGATGACGGCGGAGGCCACGAGGGCGGTGGCCTCCGGGGCGTTCAGGGCGAGCCCGCGCTCGCGCCGGCGCCTCGCGACGGCGGCGGCCGAGGCGATGAGGAGCCGGTCCCGCTCTGCTGGCGTGAGCTGCACGTCCCTCCCCGACTGATGCCGTGACGTTTTGGCAGCGGCGCCGCCGACGGTAACATCGCCGCCGTGGCGGGACAAGCGGCGGGACGGTCCTCCGTCACCCCACAGCGCCGCCCGACGATCCGCGACGTCGCCCGGCTGAGCGGCGTCTCGCCGACGACCGTCTCCCACGCCCTCTCTGGCCACGGGCGTGTGGCGGCCACCACCCGGCGCCGGGTCGAGCAGGCCGCCTCCCGGCTCGGCTACCGGGCCAACCCGGCGGCCCGGCACCTTCGGGGAGGCCGCACGGGGACCGTCGGTCTCGTGCTCCCCCAGGGCGCAGGGGCCCTCTCGTACTACCTCGACCTCGCCCTCGGCGCCGCCCGGCGGGCGCTCGCCGCCGGCCTCGCCCTCACGCTGCTCCCGGACCTCGGCGTGCCGTCGGAGGTGGCCGCCTTCGGCCTCGACGGCGTCGCCGTCGTCGACCCCGTCCGGGAGGACCCGCTCGTGGCCGAGCTCGCCCGCCTCGGCGTCCCGGTCGTGACGGGCGAGCGGCAGCTCGCCGCCGGCTCCGACGCCGGGCCTGCCGTCGAGACCGACCACCGGGAGGCCCTGGCCGCCTTGCTCGACCACCTCCTCGCCTCGGGAGCAAGGACGGTCGCCCTCGTCTCGCCGCCTCCCGACGGGGCCTTCGTCGCCGACACCCTCGCCGGCTACGAGGCGTGGTGCCGCCGCCACGGGGTCGAACCCCGGGTCGCCGAGGTCCCCTTCATCGGTCGGCCCGAACAGGCCGAGGGAGCCGTCGGCGCCCTGCTCGGCTCGCCGTCGCCGCCCGACGCCGTCGTCGGGGTGCCCGAGCACAGCGCTCTCGGCGTGGCGGCGGTGGCCTCCCGCCTCGGCCTGGCCGTTCCGGGCGACCTGCTCGTCGCCTCGTGCGTCGACAGCCCGGCACACGCCATGGCGTGGCCGCCGATCACCGCGCTCGACCTGCGTCCCGGCCTCGTCGGCGCCCGCCTCGTCGACGCGCTGGCTGCCCTCCTCGCCGGCGAGGCGCCCGTCGCCGAGCCGGTGGAGGCGCGCCTCGTCGTGCGCGCCTCCACGCTGCGTCCGCCGGCTGGCTAGGTGCCGGTGGGGAGGATCATGAGCCGGACGTGGGTGCCACTCGAGTCGCTCGCGATCTCGAGGGCGTCGCAGGTCTGGCGGGCGATCCACAGGCCGCGGCCCCGGAGCGCGTCCTCGGGGGGCGGCAGGTAGGCCGCCAGCGGGTCGAGGCCGCTCCCGGCGTCGTGGACGTGACAGACGAGGGCGTCCTCCTCGCCATAGACGTAGAGCACCCGTGGCGCCCGGCCGTGTACGAGGGCGTTGGTGAGCACCTCGTCGGCGGCGAGGACGAGGTCGGCCACGTCCTCGGCCGGCACGCGGGCCGAGGCGGCCTCCGAGCGGAGCAGGCCCCTCGCCCGGGCGAGGTCCTCGGCGGCCTCGATCTCGAGGACGGCGGCGTCGGAGGGGGGCTCCACGACAGCCGAGCTCGCCATGATGAACTCGGCCGGGGGGCGGTACTCCGCGCTCGCCTGCACCGCCCCGCCGCGGAGGGTCTCGGGATGGGTGCTCCGGCAGGCCGAGAGCACCTCGAGGGAGGCCACCGAGGCGTCGTAGGCGCACAGGATCGAGATCGGAAGGTCCCGGTAGGCGACGTTGGCCGCCGCCTCCATGCAGAGGTAGTCCCTCACCGCGTGCGACGGGCGAGCCGACAGGTCCTCCTCGGTCACGACGCGGAGGGGGCCGCCCGAGAGCGCCTCCTCACCGAGCCGCTCGATGAGCGAGCGGGCGGCCCGGCCGCGCCGGACGAGCGTGTCGCCGGCGTCGAGGAAGTCGACGCTCGAGGCGGCCGCTCCGAGGTCCTCGTGCAGCCAGCCGATCTTTCGCCGGTCGGCCACGACCACGGTGCGCTCCTCGTTCGTGAGGCCGCTTCGGAGGAAGTCCCTGATGCCCGAGACGAACTCGGCCGGCTGCTCGTAGATGAGCGCCCGGTGCGAGCCCGGCCAGGCCCCCGGGGTCACGACACGATCTCGACGCGCTCATGGCACAGACCCGCCAGGTCCATGACCCTCCTCACAGGATCGGTCAGGTCGACAAGGGTGATGCGCCCTCCCTCGGGAAGGCGGGATGCCACTTCGTAGATCGCCCGGAGGGAGCCGACGTCGATGAACGAGAGCCCCTTCAAGTCGAGCTGCATCTCCGGGTTGACGGCCGCCCGCGCCTCGAGCGCACGGACGAGCTCCTCGCGGTTGGACAGGTCGAGCTCGCCCGAGACCCGCAGCCCGAACGGCCGGTCGACGGCGAGCAGGCGGGCGAGCGGCACGACGCCGAGCTCGGGGGCGGCTCCGGTGTGCTCGGCCTCGACGAGGACCGCCTCGGCCTCCTCGAGCAGGCCCTCCTCGTACTGGCAGACGGCCGTGACGGCCACCTCCCGGCGAAGCTCGCCGGCGAGCCGCTCCCAGGCGAGCAACTGCTCGAAGGAGCCGAGGGCGTCGAGGACGCGGGTCATCTCCGTCGCCAGCCGGAGTCCCGGGAAGCCGTCGGCCCGGGCGAGGGCGACCGCCTCGCGCACCTGCTGCTCGAGCTCGTCGATGCGCAGCGGCCGGGCCGAAGGGAGGTCGTCGAGCGGGCGCACGACGAGCTGGCCGCTCCGGAGGGCCGGGTCGACCTCGACGCCGTCCTCGTGGAGGGCGCTCAGGACGGCCGCGGGCCGGTGCGTGCCCGAGACGTACATCACCCGCTCGCCCGAGCCGAGGGCGCCCTCGACGAAGGTGGCCGTCACCCGGCGCCGGTGCGCCTCGTCGCGGTACAGGCAGCACAGGTGGCCCCGCGGTTCATCGGACGGTCTCCCCGGACCGCTCACGCCTCCCCCGCCGGCGGATCCCACGCCGTTCATGCCCCTTTGCGTACCCGCCATCTGTGGGCCCTACCCCTGCCGGCCCGCAGGGCTGTGGGATGCTGTCGCCCGTGTCGACCGTGACCATCGACGTCGGCTCGGGACGGCTCCCGCTCTATCTCTCCCGCCCCCCGGGCGATGGTCCGTGGCCGGGCGTCGTCGTCGTCCACGACGCCCTCGGGATGAGCGCCGACCTCCGTGCCCAGGCGGACTGGCTGGCGGGCGCCGGCTATCTGGCGGCCGCCCCGGACCTGTTCGCAGGCAGGAACAAGGCAGCGTGCATGGTCTCGATCATGCGGGAGGTGCGAGCCGGGGCCGGTCCGACCTTCGACCGGATCGAGGCCGCCCGCCGGATGCTCGCCACCAGCCCCGAGTGCACCGGCCGGGTCGGCGTGATCGGCTTCTGCCTCGGAGGCGGCCTCGCCCTCGTGCTCGCCCCGGGGCACGGCTTCGCCGCCTCGAGCGTCAACTACGGGACGGCCCCGAAGCGAGCCTACGACCACCGCGCCCTCGAGGCAGCCTGCCCGATCGTGGCGAGCTACGGCGGGCGGGACCGGGTGCTGCGGGGGGCGGCCGAGCGGCTCGAGGGGGCCCTGGCGGCGGCAGGCGTCCCCCACGACGTGAAGGAGTACCCCGAGGCCGGCCACGGCTTCCTGAACGACCACGAGTCGGCCGGGGAGGCGCTGGGCGGCCTGTTCGCCGTCCTCGCCAGGCTCACGCCGGGCGTCGGCTACCACGAGGAGTCGGCCCAGGACGCCCGGCGACGGATCCTCGCCTTCTTCGAGGTACACCTGCGCAGCTGAGGGGCTCAGGCCGCCTCTTCCGCCCGCTCGACGAGCATGCCGAGATGGCTCCGGTGGTCCATCTTCTCCTTCCAGCCCTTCTTCACGAGGAGGAGGTTGACCGGCCAGGCGGTGCCGTAGCCGACCACCATGCCCACCTGCATCATCCACCAGTGGGCGGACGAGTCGATCGGGAGCGACGGCTGCCAGATCACGAAGTGGGAGAGGGCCATCCAGCCGAACAGGCCGAGCTGGAAGCTCACGATGGAGAGGGTGTCGGCACGCATGGCGAGCAGGAGGCCCCGTGCCGGCGAGACGTCGTCTCGCATGGGGACGATCGTGAAGTACTGGAAGCCCACCCCGAGAAGCCAGGCGATCGGGAAGTCGAGGGCGAGCTCCGGCCCGAAGGTGCCGACGCCCGCCACCGCCAGTGCGAAGGCGAACACGATCCACTCCCCGGCGATGTCCCCGAGGGTGCAGCCGGCACCGCAGTGCGACACGGCGCTACCGACGTGCCAGGCGCTCATGTCCTCGGGGGCGACGGAGCGGCCCTTGCGCTCCAGCCGGTCGGGGTCCGCCCCCCGGCGGGCGAGCGCGCCCGCCCGAGCCGCCATCACCTTTCGCGACGACCGGCGCCCTCTCGTGAAGTAGGCCCAGAGCCACACCGGGCCGAGGTAGAGGGCGGTGACGGGGTGGACCACGTTCATGATCGCCATCTGCTGGCGGTGGCCGAGCAGGAACTCGTCGACAACGATGACGAGCGAGCAGGCGAGTCAGATGCCGAGCGAGATCCAGCCGACGATCTCGGCGGAGGCCGGCGTCACGGCCGGGGTCCGGCGCCGGCTGGCGCCAGCTCGCAGGTGTGGTGCATCTCTCCCCCATACCCGCCGTGAGACCACAGGCCGTCATCGGTCACTGGCCGCTCCGCAGCAGGAACGTGTTCGGCGGCCGCGTCGCCGAGGGAGGCTCCCATCCCGCCCGGCGGCGGCCGTCCGGCGCCGTATCATCCCGGCGGGTCCGCCGCCGGCGCCGCGCCCGGCACGGCGGCGCCCGACGAAGGAGGTAGGCCGTGCTCACCGTCTACGGCGTCGTCGTCGTCACCTTCATGATGGTGATGTACGCCCTCGAGTCGAGGGACCCCCGCTTCATCGCCGCCTTCGCGCTCGGCTGCGCCCTCTCCTCGAGCTACGGCTTCCTCGCCGGCACGTGGCCCTTCGGGGTCGTCGAGGCGGTCTGGTGCCTCGTCGCCCTCCGCCGCTTCCTCGGCGCCCGGGCCGCCGCCCGGCCCGCCCCGGCGGCGGCCGGGCCTGCCGGAGAGGGCGGCTGAATCCGCCACACTGGAGCCATGCCAGCCCAGTTCATCTTCACCATGCGCGGTCTCCGGCGGTTCTACCCGCCCGACCGCGAGGTGCTGAGGGGCATCAACCTCTCGTTCTACCCGGGTGCCAAGATCGGCGTCATCGGCTCGAACGGCTCGGGCAAGTCCTCGCTGCTCAAGATCATGGCCGGTCTCGACGACGACTACACCGGCGAGGCCCGGCTCACCCCCGGCTTCAGCGTCGGCTACCTCCCCCAGGAGCCGGAGCTCGACGCCTCCAAGGACGTCGCCGGCAACGTCGCCGACGGCGTCGCCGGGCAGAAGGCGCTCCTCGAGCGCTTCAACGAGGTCTGCGCCGCCTTCGGCGACCCGGACGCCGACTTCGACTCCCTCCTCGCCGAACAGGCCGAGCTGCAGAACAAGATCGACGCGGCGGGCGCCTGGGATCTCGAGCGGACGATCGAGATCGCCATGGACGCGCTGCGCCTCCCGCCGGCGGACGCCCCGGTCGAGACCCTGTCGGGGGGTGAGCGCCGCCGGGTGGCGCTCTGCCGCCTGCTGCTGTCCAAGCCGGACCTCCTGCTGCTCGACGAGCCGACGAACCACCTCGACGCCGAGTCGGTCGCCTGGCTCGAGCGGACCCTGCAGGAGTACCCGGGCACCGTCGTCGCCGTCACCCACGACCGCTACTTCCTCGACAACGTCGCCGGCTGGATCCTCGAGCTCGACCGGGGGGCGGGGATCCCCTGGGAGGGGAACTACAGCTCCTGGC